>NZ_JBGONQ010000040.1:0-37870 GCF_041439145.1 Vibrio sp. 1F255
GAGCGCAACCTTGCCAAGGTTGAGGTCATCGGTTCGAACCCGATGTATCGCTCCAGCTTTCTTCTAAAAAAGCTAATAAGTACTTTAAACCTCTGTGTTTAAAGGCGACCACAAAGGTCACGCTCTTTCTTTAATGCTGCGAAGCATAATCCCCCAAAAAAGCAAATAATCCTCCATCATGGTGGATATTTTTTTGTCTTAAATTTTTCTTAGCAACTGAAATGCTAGTAAATATCAGGTCTCTGAAGCAGACACTTGAGGTTTTTCACATCTATAAACAGACTTATCCACAAAATGTTAGGTGTGGATAACTTGGTTGATAAAGTTGTTTCAGGCTTAATTCTTTACCTATCCCTAAAAGATCTTTCTTGTTTTCAATATATTAGATGAATTGCAGCGATCGTAACTTGTTGTTTTTTATCAAGTTGGATGCCTATCTTGGATTTAATAAAAGATCGTTAACTTGTTGTTTTTTGATCTTAATCATTTATCGGTACTGTGTTTAACTTTGCTCGGGTGTCGGAAGTTTACGAGAGTTCTGAATTTTTTCCACATTGTTAGAATTGAGAACAAGGTCAAACATTGTTCTAAAATTATGTGCAACGAGTTGTCTTAAATGTTGGACTGTTAGTGGGGGCTCGCTTGCCATATATTGGTATATAAAGCGTTAAGCGTCTCTTGGTAGTCCTTTCTCTACTATACGTATCAGTCTGTGCTTTTTGGTGGAGATTTTGCTGTTACTTTTTTGCACACAGCTATTTTTCTGCGTAGAGCTATCTTCTTGCACACTGCTAGCGTTGGGTAACTGCTGTAGTTGTTTATTCAAAGCCCACTCAATATGCACATCAAGCATTTCGTTTTTGCCTTGATGAGACTCCAGGGTTTCAATAATGCGTTGTTGAAATGGTGCATTGCCCATCGCAACAAAGATATTGCGTAACCACTGGGTGTGGCCGATACGTCTGATTGCTGAGCCTTCCATTTTCTTTAGGAAGGTTGCTTCGTCCCAACTTGAAAGTGAAACCAGATCGGCTTCTTGGAAATCTTCTCTGCGGTGAAAGTCTGTTTGCTCTGTGAGTTCGGCATGACGATTCCACGGGCAAACTAACTGACAATCATCGCAACCGTAGATACGGTTACCAATGGCATCTCTATACTCTTCAGGGATCACACCATCATATTCAATGGTTAAGTACGAAATACATTTGCGCGCATCAACCACGCCATCAGCAATAATGGCACCCGTTGGGCAAGAAGTGATACATGCGGTGCATTTGCCGCACTCATCAACACTGGGTTCATCCGTGGGAAGAGGGATGTTAACTAACAGCTCCCCTAGAAAGAACCAAGAGCCAGCGTCTTTATCAAGAATTAATGAGTGTTTACCTGTCCAGCCCAACCCTGCTTTTTGAGCGAGTGGTCTTTCCAAAATGGGCGCTGAATCGACGAAAGGGCGTGAGTCTAAACCCTCGACCTCTTTTTCAATTCTTTGTCCTAGCTTTTTCAACTGGTTACGGAACAATTTGTGATAGTCGCGGCCTAAAGAATAGCGGCTGATGTAGCCTTGAGTGGTATCGCTTAGGTTAGAGGCGAACTGAGCTTCTGGTGGTAGGTAGTTCATTCGAGCGCTGATCACTCGAATTGTGCCTGGGTGCAGTTCATCAGGACGTGCACGCATCATCCCATGTCGAGCCATCCAATCCATTTCGCCGTGGTTGCCAGCATCTAGCCATGCTTGAAGAGGGGCTTCGTGTTCACTTAAATCAACATCGCAGATGCCAACTTTTTGAAAGCCCAGCTCTTTTCCCCAGATTTTAATTTTTTCAGCAAGATGGTCTAGATTCATGGCTTATTTCTTATTTTCTCTGTTTTACAATTAGAGATAAGGCTAATTAAAATTAGGTTCGGCAAAAATGGGGGCGGATCTTAACGGATCTTAGTGGTGTTGACCAGAACAGACGCGTTTTGATCAGTATTTTTCATAGAACTTACACTTGAGTGCTTGTCTCCCAAAAGCATCACGGTTTACTATTCTTGTTCTTTTGATTTTTATATAGTCAACGATCGATTTTTAGAGAACGTATTCATGAGCACGAAACAATTTACTTTGAAAGATGAACAAGCAACGATTCAATTAGGAACGGAGCTTTCTAATCTTTGCTCACAGCAGACGACTATTTATCTGCATGGTGATCTTGGCGCAGGTAAAACGACTTTCAGTCGTGGCTTTGTAAAAGCACTTGGCCATCAAGGAAATGTAAAAAGCCCAACGTATACTCTAGTTGAACCTTATCAACTTGCAGATTGGCAGGTGTACCACTTTGACCTTTATCGCCTAGCAGATCCTGAAGAGTTAGAGTTTATGGGAATTCGTGACTATTTTACGCCGGATGCTATCTGTTTGGTTGAGTGGCCTGAGAAAGGTTATGGGATGCTACCAGAAGCCGATTTGGATATTGATATTCGTTACCAAGACGATCACCGTGTTGTTTCTTTAACCGCTAATAGTGAATACGGACAGCGCTTACTTAGTCAGTTGGAGTTATGTTGATTTCTAAACGCCTTATTTCAACAGTGGCCATGATGGCTGCTGTTTTTTCTATACTGTTTTCTTCACTTGTTTCTGCAAACTCACTGAAAAGTTTAAGGGTTTGGCCTTCTCCAGAAGAAACTCGTGTGGTTATCGACTTAAAATCAGAAGCGGACTTTAGCTATTTCACCCTGAGTAGCCCGAGTCGCTTAGTGGTTGATTTAAAAAATACCAGTCTTGCGACTAAGTTACCGGTCGAGGTGAAAGACAGCCCTGTTCTATCTAAGATTCGTAAGAGCTCACCGCCAGACAAAAACACCTATCGCTTGGTTTTTGAGTTAAAGAAGTCGTCTAAAGCAGAATTATTCAAACTGAGCCCGACCCCAGGTGGTCAGTATGGACACCGTTTGGTGATCGACTTACCTCATGGTGCGGCAAGTAAAGCGACATCGACACCGAGTAAGCCAACGGTAAGTAAGAACATTAATCAGGTTAAGCGCCAGAAAGATATTCTAATTGTGATTGATCCTGGCCACGGTGGTGAAGACCCAGGTTCGATTGGTCCTACGCGTAAATACGAAAAAAACGCGACTCTGAGTATTTCTAAGAAGTTAGCAGCTCAACTGAATGCGGTCCCGGGGATCAAAACTCGTATGACTCGTAATGCTGATTACTTTGTGAACCTGAATCGACGTGTTGCGATTGCTCGAGAGAATGAAGCTCACCTGTTGATCTCTATTCACGCCGACGCCTTTACGACGCCTCAACCAAGAGGTGGTTCAGTGTTTGTATTGAACACTCGACGCGCAAATACAGAGATCTCTCGTTGGATTGAGAATAAAGAGAAACAGTCTGAATTGCTTGGTGGTAGCGGTGCAGCGTTCACAAGCAATATTGATGATAAGAACGTAAACCAAACCCTGCTTGATTTGCAGTTTAGCCACTCTCAAAAAGAGGGCTACAAACTGGCAACGGCAATTCTGTCTGAAATGGGTAAGGTTGCGAAACTGCACAATAGCAAGCCGATTAACACCAGCTTAGCAGTATTACGTTCACCACAGATCCCATCAGTACTGGTAGAGACAGGTTTTATTTCGAATCCGACGGAAGAGAAGCTTCTTTTCCAACGTTCGCACCAAGATAAATTGGCACGAGCAGTGACTAAAGCGGTGGTTAAGTATTTGAAGGCTAACCCGCCTGAAGGGATTATCTTGTCTAACGCAACGTCATCAACGGGCAGCGTGAGCCAACATAAAGTCTCTCGTGGTGAGTCTTTGTCTGTGATTGCGAGCAAGTATGGTACGTCGACACAGACGTTGATGAAGTTCAACAATCTGAAATCGAGCAGCCTAGCAATTGGCCAAGTACTTAAGATTCCAGGCAGTGCTTCAACTTCATCATCAAGCAGTGCGGTTAAAACGAAGACCATCACTCACACGGTTAAGTCTGGAGAGTACCTAGGTAAGATCGCCAGCCGCTATAAAGTGTCGGTGGCTGATATTAAACGTGAGAACCGTTTGAAATCAGAGACGGTGAGAGTAGGCCAAAAGTTACGTATTACGGTTGAAGTTAAAGATGTTCCTCTGCGCAAACACAAAGTTGCAAGAGGTGATTACCTTGGCAAGATAGCTTCGAAATACGGCGTGAGCGTCAACAGCATTCGCCAAGCGAATAAGTTAAAATCTGACAGCCTGGCTATCGGCCAAGTGTTGATTATTCCTCACAAGTAGCCTTGGGAATACTAAGCGGCTTCAGGTATATCAATGTTAAAAAAGAAGAACTAGTGCAAACGTAACAGCGTTTCCATCAATGGCAGTAAGGTAGCAATTAATATGACGATCAAAATACTGCCAGCTCGGTTAGCTAACCAAATCGCAGCGGGTGAGGTGGTAGAAAGACCCGCTTCTGTTGTAAAAGAGTTGGTTGAGAACAGTTTGGATTCGGGTGCCACTCGTATCGATATTGATATCGAGAAAGGTGGCGCCAAGATGATCCGCGTTCGTGACAATGGTAAGGGCATCGTAAAAGATGAGCTTGCCTTAGCACTGAGCCGCCATGCTACCTCCAAAATCCACACTCTTGATGACCTAGAGGCGATCGTCAGCCTTGGTTTTCGTGGTGAAGCGCTGGCGAGTATTAGCTCGGTTGCGCGCTTAACCATGACGTCACGCCCTGCCACTCAAGATCAAGCTTGGGCAGCACACAGTGAAGGCCGTGATATGCAGGTGAAACTGCAGCCTGCGGCGCATCCTATTGGCACTTCGGTTGAGGTGTTGGATCTGTTCTTTAATACGCCAGCACGCCGCAAATTCTTACGCACCGAGAAGACTGAATTCACCCATATTGATGAGTTGCTCAAGCGTATTGCATTAAGTCGCTTTGATGTGACGATCAACCTTCGTCATAACGGCAAGATGATTCGTCAGTACCGCGCTGCCAAGACAGAAGTTCAAGCAGAAAAGCGCATCGCTGCGGTATGTGGCAATCCTTTTGTTCGCCATATGCTTAAGATCGAACTTGAGCACCAAGGCTTAAAACTTCATGGCTGGATCACCACACCTGAAGGGGCCAGACAGCAAAGCGACCTGCAATACTGCTATGTGAATGGTCGTATGATGCGTGACAAGCTGATCAACCATGCGATTCGTCAAAGCTACGAAACCAGCCTGCGTCCAGACCAATTCGCGACGTATGTGTTGTTCATTGAACTCGACCCACATCAGGTGGACGTGAATGTCCACCCTGCAAAACATGAAGTGCGTTTTCATCAAGCGCGCCTTGTGCATGACTTTATTTACCAAGCATTGAGTGATGGTTTAGCACAGAGCAAGCAGATTGATGCGGCGCCTATTAATCAATCCGCTTTCCACCAATCAGAAGCCCCTAATTATCAACAGGATAGTTCGGTGCCTGAAGTGGAAGAGACGACGAGTTTTAGCGCTCCAGAAAGCGATACCCCAGCTCATTCGGAACAATCGCAGGTTTCTGAAAGAGTGCGACATGCGATTGAGCAGACGCCAGCCTACCCAAGAAAAGCCGAATCTGAGCAGGTTTATGATAACTCTCAGCACAGCGTTAATGATGGCGGTCAGCACTATAGCTCACCAGAAAACCGAGGTTCATCGTCTAGCAGAAGCTCTTCAACCAACTTAGATTCGTCAACTAAGATGAGTTCAGCTAGCACAGGCTCGTCGGCTCGTGAAACCAGTTTTACCGGTTCTCCTCGCCAAGAGTGGATAGAGTCTCGACCTGTTCCGAGAAAAGAAAAAGAACCCAACCAACATCATGCTGAACCCGCGCCCTCAAAGCGCGAAGTTAAGGCCTATAAAGAGCTTTTAAAAACGCCAGACTTTGATGAGCACACCGTGGATCTCACCCCTCCTCAAGAACAGGTGGCACAAACAGCGCCAACAGAAGCTAAGCCTGCCCAACAGAATCCCGTTAACTCGAAGCCAAGAGCACCTGTAACGGACTTGGGCAAAGCCGTCTCGATTGTGGAACGTCAGTATCTGGTGATGGGTAATAAGAACGGCAGTGTGCTGGTTTCCTTGGCTAAGGCTGAGTTATTGCGTGTTGTTGGTCAGCTTGATACTCGAGGTGGTGCGTTAAAAAGCCAACCGTTATTGGTTCCGTTATCTATCAAGCTTGGTAGCGAGCTGGTTGAGGTGGCGAAGGCGCTAAGTCCAACATTGGCATTACTGGGGATTGAGCTTAAGGCGCGAAACAGCGAGGCGGTAATGGTGATGGGCGTGCCTTCTCCTTTAAGGCAGCAAAACTTACAAATTTTGATCCCAGATCTGTTATCTTACGCGGCTTCAATAAATGCCCAGGGTGCAGTGAAGCAACCTAATGACATGTTGTCAGCTTTGGTTAACTGGATCGGGATTCAAACCGCACAAGTAAAAAGCGACTACACTTTATCTGAAGCGGTTCAACTAGTTGGGGAACTAGAACAACTTTGGCATGGTCTACTTCCATTAGATGATCCAGAGTTTGTTAATCCTATCGACTTTTCAGCGACTATAGCCGCGTTTACGGTTTAATTTTTTCGCGACGACCTTTGTCTTTTTAGCTGAATACGTCGCGACACAAAGCCCTTTGCTAAAAAGCGCTAAAACAGAGAAGCAAATACAAAATATCATGACTGAAAAATTACCTTTAGCGTTGTTTTTAATGGGCCCAACGGCGTCAGGAAAAACAGATTTAGCTATCCGCTTACGTCAGAAATACCCTGTAGAGATCATCAGCGTCGATTCGGCATTGATCTACAAAGACATGGATATTGGTACCGCTAAACCGGATGCGGAAGAGCTTGAGCTCGCGCCTCATCGCTTGATTGATATTTTGGATCCAAGCGAAGCGTATTCTGCGGCAGATTTTCGTCGTGATGCGATCAATGAAATGAATAAGATTGTAGCGGAAGGCAAAATCCCGTTACTTGTTGGTGGCACAATGCTGTACTACAAAGCATTGTTGGAAGGTTTATCGCCATTACCAGCCGCGGATCAAGAGATTCGTAAGCAGATTGAAGCGGAATCTATCGAACAAGGTTGGCAGGCATTGCACGATCAATTAAGAGAGATAGATCCCGTATCCGCTGAAAGAATACACCCAAATGATCCACAAAGGCTTTCAAGGGCATTGGAAGTTTACCGAATTTCGGGTAAAACATTAACAGAGCTAACTCAAACGAAAGGCGATAGCCTGCCATTTCGTGTAAAACAATTTGCAATAGCTCCCAAGGAAAGGACTGAACTCCATCGCCGCATTGAGCTGCGTTTCGAGAAGATGATAGAAGCGGGATTTGAAGATGAAATGAAGGCGTTGTACGCCAGAGAAGATCTTCACCCTGAACTGCCATCGATCCGATGCGTTGGTTATAGGCAGATGTGGGATTATTTAGACGGTAATTGTGATTTAGACGAAGCGGTTTTCCGTGGTGTCTGTGCAACCCGTCAGTTGGCCAAGCGACAAATCACCTGGTTGCGCAGTTGGGATGATTTAACTTGGTTAGATAGCGAAAACATTGATCAAGCGTTAGAAACTCTTTCAGATGCAATAGCATCTGATTAGTATTGCTGTGTATAATGTGATCGCTTTTGCGTGAATATACTCTGGAAAGGATCCGTTATTGAGGCTTTTAAAAATCACAGCCTTTCAATAACAACGGAGTTTTTTTATTCATTTAGCTCAGATGCAAAGGCCGCACCTTTTTGTGCACCACTAGCTAAATAATTACAACAAAATACAAATAAGGAAAATAAAATGGCTAAGGGGCAATCGCTACAAGACCCATTCCTAAATGCACTCCGTCGTGAGCGCATTCCAGTCTCTATCTATCTTGTTAACGGCATTAAGCTGCAAGGTCAGATCGAGTCTTTCGATCAATTCGTGATCTTATTGAAGAACACAGTAAACCAAATGGTTTACAAGCATGCGATTTCTACTGTGGTACCTGCTCGCGCAGTTAGTCACCACAGCGGCGAGCAACGCACGCCATCTGATCGTCCAGAGAAGACTGAAGATTAATCGTTCAATTTGTACAGCTTGCGCTGTAATAAGGAGTTGGTTGCTTGTTTGACCGTTATGAATCCGGCGAGCGAGCCGTACTTGTTCATATCAACTTCACGCAAGAGGGAGAATGGGAAGATCTAAGCGAATGTGAAATGCTGGTCTCCTCAGCGGGGGTAGAAACGCTACAAGTGATTACTGGTAGCCGACAATCCCCACTCCCTAAATACTACGTTGGAGAAGGTAAAGCCCTAGAAATCGCACAAGCTGTTCAGCTAACCGGTGCTGAAATTGTGATTTTTAACCACTCCCTCTCTCCTGCCCAAGAGCGCAACCTCGAGCAATTGTGTAAATGTCGTGTGATTGATCGCACGGGTTTGATCTTAGATATCTTTGCACAACGTGCGCGAACTCATGAAGGTAAGCTACAAGTTGAGCTCGCTCAGCTTCGTCATATCTCTACTCGACTGATTCGTGGTTGGACTCACCTTGAAAGGCAGAAAGGTGGTATTGGTCTTCGTGGTCCAGGTGAAACTCAACTGGAAACCGATCGACGTTTGTTGCGTGACCGTATAAAGGCAATACTACGTCGTTTAGCGAAAGTCGCTAAGCAGCGTGAACAAGGACGACGTGCTCGTAATCGAGCTGAAATCCCAACAATTTCTTTGGTTGGTTATACCAACGCAGGGAAATCAACACTTTTCAATCGCATCACAAGTGCTGGTGTTTATGCGGCAGACCAACTGTTTGCAACCCTAGACCCAACACTACGTAAGATTGATTTGGCAGATGTCGGGCCTGCAATTCTCGCAGATACCGTAGGTTTTATCCGTCATCTACCACACGACTTGGTCGCTGCGTTCAAGGCAACATTACAAGAGACGCAGGAAGCTGACATTTTGTTACATGTTGTTGATGCCAGTGATGACCGTTTTCGTGAGAACATTCAGGCTGTTCATGAAGTATTAGAAGAAATCGATGCTCATGAAGTGCCAACCCTTGTAGTCATGAACAAAATTGACTGCATGGAAGACCAAAAACCTCGAATTGAAAGAGACGAAGAGGGCGCACCTCGCGCTGTTTGGGTTTCTGCAATGGAAGGAGAAGGTATTGAACTGCTGTTTGAAGCTTTAACTGAGCGTTTAGCTAGCCAGATGGTTCAATTCCGGTTGTGTATTCCACATCAACATCAGGGCCGTATTCGCAGCTTATTCTTCGAGATGAAATGTATTCAACAGGAAGAGTATGATGAAAATGGTAACTTGTTGATAGATATCCGAATGCAACAAATAGATTGGTCTAAACTTGAAAAAAGAGAAGGGGCGCTCTTAGGTGACTTTATCGTTACCAAAGAGACTGCTACAGTATAACGTCATATCAAATGATGGAGCTTTCTAATGGCGTGGAATGAGCCTGGAAATAACAACAACGGCGATAATAACGGCCGCGATAATGACCCTTGGGGTAATAAAAATAATCGCGGCGGCCGAGATCAAGGACCGCCAGATCTAGACGAAGTGTTTAATAAACTAAGTCAAAAGTTAGGTGGCAAGTTTGGTAAAAAGGGTGGCAACGGTAACGGGCCATCTATTGGTGGTGGCGGTGCAATTGGCTTTGGTGTCATTGCCGTTATTGCTATTGCTATCTGGTTCTTCGCTGGTTTCTACACCGTTGGCGAAGCAGAAAGAGCAGTAGTACTTCGACTGGGTCAGTTCGACCGTATCGAAGAACCTGGTCTTAACTGGCACCCACGCTTCATCGATGAAATCAGTGATGAGCAACTAGTAAACGTTCAAGCGATTCGTTCTCTACGTGCTGCTGGCACGATGCTAACGAAAGATGAAAACGTTGTGACCGTTGAAATGGGTGTTCAATACCGTGTTTCTGACCCATACAAGTACTTGTATCGTGTAACGAATGCAGACGACAGTTTACGCCAAGCAACCGATTCTGCGCTTCGTGCGGTAATTGGTGACTCACTAATGGATAGTATCCTGACAAGTGGTCGTCAGCAGATTCGTCAAAGCACTCAAGAAACGTTGAACCGTATTATTGATAGCTACGATATGGGTATTCTGATTGTTGATGTGAACTTCCAGTCAGCACGTCCACCTGAGCAAGTGAAAGATGCATTTGATGATGCTATCGCGGCTCGTGAGGATGAAGAGCGTTTCGAGCGTGAAGCTGAAGCTTACCGAAATGACATTCTTCCAAAAGCAACAGGTCGTGCTGAGCGTTTGAAGAAAGAAGCGGTGGGTTACTCAGAGCGCACAGTTAATGGTGCTCTAGGTCAAGTTGCTCAATTCGAGAAACTGCTACCTGAATACCAAGCTGCTCCTGAAGTAACACGTAACCGTATGTACCTAGATACAATGGAAAAAGTGTACTCAAGCACATCGAAAGTCCTGATTGATTCTGAATCAAGCGGTAACTTGCTATACCTACCAATTGATAAGCTAGGCGCACAAGGTGGTTCTCAGTCGGGCTCTCGCCCTGCAAAAGCATCATCAACTTACGATCAAATTGAGTTAGAAACTCAAGCGGATCCAAAGCCTAGCACTCAAACTCGTTCAGACAGTTCACGCCAAGGGAGATACTAATAATGCGTAAATTAATGATCCCTGTATTAGTTGTGACGATTGCCCTTCTATTGATGTCAGTGTTTGTGATTCAAGAAGGTGAGCGTGGCATGGTAATTCGTTTTGGTCGAGTTCTCGATGACAACGGCGTATCACGAATCTATGAACCAGGTCTGCACTTTAAACTACCGATGTTTGATCGCGTAAAAGTACTTGATGCTCGTATTCAAACGATGGATGGCCGTTCTGACCGTTTCGTAACATCAGAGAAAAAAGACGTTCTAATTGATACTTACGCAAAATGGCGTATTGCTGATTTTGGACGTTTCTATCTGAGTACCGGTGGCGGTAATATCATGACGGCAGAAGCACTTCTTGAGCGTAAAGTGACAGATGTTCTTCGTTCTGAAATTGGTTCTCGTGAAATTAAGCAGATCGTGTCAGGCCCTCGTAACAAGGACATCCTGCCAGACTCTGCTGATAGCGAAGTCGTCACAACGGTAGCGGCTGCAGAAGCACTAGAAGTTGATGGCGAACGCGATAAGATCATGGAAAACGTTTTGTCTGGAACGGCAGAAAGTGCGATGGCTGATTTAGGTGTTGAAGTTGTTGATTTTCGTATGAAGAAGATTAACCTTCCTGACGAAATCAGTGAATCTATCTACCGCCGTATGCGTGCAGAACGTGAATCGGTTGCTCGTAGACACCGTTCTCAAGGTCGTGAGAAAGCGGAAGTTATCCGTGCTCAAGCTGAGCTAGAAGTGGCAACAGTTCTTGCTGAAGCTGACCGTACAGCTCGAATCACTCGTGGTGATGCGGATGCAGAAGCAGCGAAGATCTACTCTGATGCGTTCAGCAAAGATCCTGAGTTCTACGGCTTCATGCGTTCATTGCAAGCTTATGAGACATCATTTAGCGATAAGAGCGACATTCTAGTACTGGATCCGAAGACTGACTTCTTCCAATACATGAATCAAGCAAGCGGCGCTCCAGCAAAATAAGCTGATGCGTTAGCGAATGCTTAGCTTAATAAGCAAAATACGTTAAAACTTAAAAGGCTCCCATTGTGGGAGCCTTTTTGTTTTCTATGACTTCTTTCAGGAGGAGACATGTTTGTGGATTCACTATTGGGGCGCGAGGGAAGGCGCTTAACAGCGTTCTACTTATAGAAACCTAGCGGTAGGTCATGAAAGCGATAACCGCTCCAGCCACCACAAGACAGCCTCCAATGCGGCGCAGTTGCGTGTCTGGTTGCTCGCTCAGTTGCGCGACCATGTTTCTCCAGCCATTGGGTGCAATCAAGGGGCCGAGCCCTTCCACAATAAGTACGAGCCCAATAGCGAGCCAAATTGATTGAGACATGGTTCTGCCTTTTGTCTGTAAAAAAGCAATGATATCAGTATCTTTACACATCTGCCCCCAGTTATGGCTGGTTTATTTTTGTACAGCGTTAACGTTTATGAACAAAAAGTGACTGCAAGAAGTGTGATTCAGTGCTAGAATCCATTTTTAATTAGCAACAGAAATTGGAAAGATGGGAAATAACGTAGTCGTTCTAGGCACCCAATGGGGTGATGAAGGTAAAGGTAAAATCGTTGACCTTTTAACTGAAGATGCAAAATACGTGGTTCGCTACCAAGGCGGTCACAATGCAGGTCACACACTTGTAATTGACGGTGAAAAAACCGTTCTTCACTTAATTCCATCAGGCATCCTACGTAATAACGTTAAATGTGTTATTGGTAACGGTGTAGTATTATCGCCTGACGCACTTCTAAAAGAAATGAAGCCTCTTGAAGATCGCGGTATTCCAGTACGTGAACGTCTTTTCATCTCTGAAGCTTGTCCTCTAATTCTTCCGTACCACATTGCAATCGACAACGCGCGTGAAATCGCTCGTGGCGCTAAAGCTATCGGTACAACGGGTCGTGGTATCGGTCCTGCTTACGAAGATAAAGTTGCTCGTCGCGGTCTACGCGTTGGCGACCTTTTCGATAAAGAAGCATTTGCTGAGAAGCTAAAAGAAGTGATGGAATTCCACAACTTCCAACTAGAGCACTTCTACAAAGCTGAAACAGTAAGCTACGAAGAAGTTCTTGAGCAAGCGATGAGCTACGCAGACATGTTAACTGCGATGGTTATCGACGTAACTGACGAACTAGACGCAGCACGTAAGCGCGGCGACAAGATCATGTTCGAAGGTGCTCAAGGTACGCTACTAGATATCGACCACGGTACTTACCCATACGTAACGTCTTCTAACACGACTGCTGGTGGTGTTGCTGCAGGTTCTGGTTTCGGTCCTCGTCACATCGGTTACATCCTTGGTATTACTAAGGCTTACTGTACTCGTGTTGGTTCAGGTCCATTCCCTACTGAGCTATACGATGGCCTTGAGAAGCAAGACCCAGTTGGTAAACACCTAGGCGATGTTGGTCACGAGTTTGGCGCAACAACTGGTCGTCTACGTCGTACTGGTTGGTTCGATGCTGTTGCTATGCGTCGTGCAATCCAAATCAACTCTCTATCTGGTATGTGTCTAACTAAACTAGACGTTCTAGATGGCCTAGAAGAACTAAAAATCTGTACTGGTTACAAGATGAAAGATGGTTCTATCCTAGAAGTTTCTCCAATGGCTGCTGAGTCATTCGAAGAAGCGACGCCAATCTACGAAACAATGCCTGGTTGGTCTGAAAACACATTTGGTGCTAAATCTATCGACGCGCTTCCACAAGCTGCTCTAGATTACATCAAGCGTATCGAAGACCTAACTGGCGTTCCAATTGATATCGTATCAACTGGCCCAGATCGTAACGAAACTATCATCAAGGTTCACCCATACGGCGCATAATGCCTGCTGAGTGATTACCAGGCACGAACAGTGCTTTGATAATAAAATAGTTTTCTAAAAGCCGACTTTATTAAGTCGGCTTTTTAATACCTGCAATTTAGCCGTTCACTCTTTGATGGTGATCTTTTAAGCGTCATCAGGCAAAATATTGCCCATTAGCGGCAAGTTTTGTCTAAAGCCGTCGGGGTTATTGCCGATACAGATATCATGGAAAGTGAAGTACACCCTGTTTTGTGCGTGTAGAAATCCTCTGCACCCCTCAATAGATAACTTTAGCGACAGATAATAGAGTGCAGGTATGAAGCTACGAATTGTGGCAGCTTCATTAATAATGGCGCTGAGCTCACCCTTGAGTCATGCTAATTTGGCTGATGTGGGAGAGCCCGTTCCAATATATACAGAAGCTGAACTGATTAATTTAATCGAAAATAATCAACATCTAGGGCGAGTGAAAGCTGATAAGTGCCAGTTAGTTGAAGATATCGTTGCTCGTGCAACGCGTATTAGCTTGCCTTCTTATGAGTTTTTATACGGTGATATGTTGGCTTGGGGTGTGTGTGTTCCACAAGATGTCGAGCTTGGCATTTACTATATGGAAAACGCGGCACATCAAGGTTTACCCGCTGCATTAGAGCAGTTAGGTCGTTATTACTCTCGTGGTACTTTGGTACAACAAGATCAAGAGCGTGCGATTCCGTATCTACGTGAAGCAGCCTCGATGGGTAACTTAAGTGCGAGCATTCACTTAGCGGAACTCTTGTTACGTGACTACGGTAGCCCATTGGATTATGAAGATGCTTACCGTTGGTTGTATAATTCGGTAACCGCAGATCAAAGACAACACAGACGTATCACTGTGCTTCGTAGCGGTCTGGAACAGAGAATGCCAGACAATATTATTGCTCGAGCAAAACGTCGAGACGTATTCTGGTAATACCGAACAAAAAACCTGTAATGATCCCTGCACTCATTGTTACAGGAAACAAGACTTAAAAAGCCCCGCCTAATTTAGTTAGTGCGGGGCTTTTTACGTTTAGGAGGTCATGCTATTCGATTGCGAGTTTATTGAACCACCTCACCAGACTCAATCACCGTTTCACGAACAACCTTGGTGAAATCGAGTGCTTCTTGACGAATCTTATCTTCGTCTACCGTTAGCATGTCGCGATCTTGCATGATGATCTTGCCATCAACGATGGAGTGACGAACATTGCCTGAGTTAGCTGAGTACACCAGTGCTGAGTATGGGTTGTAGACTGGAACCATGTTTGGCGCCTTAGTATCGATCACTATGATGTCAGCCAGTTTGCCTGCTTCAAGAGAGCCGAGCTTATCTTCCATGTGCAGCGCTTTTGCTGCACCCATTGTCGCCATGTCGATCACTTTGATCGGCGGCATCGCAGCACGATCTTTGTTAACTAGCTTGTGAACTTTAGCGACTTGGTTGAACTCATCAATGGTGCTCAGTGTGTTACCAGACATTGGGCCATCAGTACCTAAACCGATACGCACGTTCTCGTCATACATCTTAAGGGCAGGTGATACACCTTTTGCTGACTTGATGTTAGCACTCATGTTATGAGCTACACCCATATCCGATTTCTTCACCAGTTCGATATCATGTTCGTCAACGAGGATCATGTGTGCACCCACCAAGTTCTTGTTGAGTGCGCCAATGCTGTCCATGTATTGAACCGGGGACAATCCATCAGAACGCTCTGCGATTTTCTCTTCTTCACGGTGTGATTCTGCAAGGTGAATCATTACTGGAACATCTAACTCTAGGGAGAGCTTAGATATTTTCTGCAGGATCTCTGTGGTGTTGGTGTAAGGCGCATGCGGTGCAAACGCTGGTGTGATTCGCGGGTGATCTTTGTATTCTTCAATGAAGTTCAACGCGTACTTAATGCCTTCTTCGGCGTTGGCCGCATCGGCTACAGGGAACTTAATCACCGTTTCACCTAGGATGGCACGCATACCGATCTTATCGACGGTTTTTGCGACTTCATCTTCGAAGTAGTACATGTCGGCGTAAGTTGTCACACCGCCTTTCACCATTTCAACGTTACCTAGGTTCGCACCAATGCGTACCATGTCTCGCGATACTAGCTTCTTCTCTAGCGGAAAGATGTAACGGTGCAGGCGATCTGGCACATCATCGGCTAACGAACGGAAAACTGTCATTGATACATGAGTATGGGTATTGATGAGACCTGGCATAACGATATCGCCATCAACGTCTAACACTTGCTTAGCTTGGTACTGCTTCTCTAGTGAAGCATCTCCAACCGCAATGATTTTGTTGTCTTTGACCACAACAGTACCGCTTTCATAAACCGTTTTGTCTTGGTTCATGGTTAGAACCATCGCATCGGTAATCATCAGGTCAGCCTTTTCCATTGCCGAACTTGCGAATGGGAACAGCGCTAGGCTCGCCATAGCTGAAGCCAATAAAGTGCGTTTTAGTTTCATATCATACCCAGAACAGGAGTTGGTAAAGTGCGTGGATAATAGTGTATTTCATTCATTGCGCAAACGTTTGTTTTATCGTTTGCTTGAAATTTTGATGATAATCCACGTCTATGAAGTGATGTTTCACAAAGTGAAGATATGTATCAATCTGAGGTTATTTGAGTGTTTTCTAAAGCATATCTGTAGCTTACCCCTAGCATCAGATATACTAGGGGTATATACCTTCCTTGCTTAAGCAGGCCCGCCTATGTCAAAAAACACACCAACGTCAGAAAATACGACAGCGACAACCACTGTTGATCCTTTTGCCGACCGAGAGTCGAAAAATTACGATAACCCAGTACCAAGCCGAGAGTTCATTATTTCGTTTCTAACAGACGCGAATATTCCGATGAACCGCAACGATCTATTCGAAGCTTTGGGTCTTGCTGGAGAGGAACAATATGAAGGGCTGCGTCGTCGTTTACGTGCAATGGAGCGTGATGGACAGCTTATCTTTACTCGTCGTCAGTGCTACGCATTGCCAGAGAAGATGGAACTGATCAAAGGCTATGTGATTGGTCATAAAGACGGTCATGGTTGGGTTCGCCCAGACGGCAGTGTAGGTAAAGAAAATGATATCGTGCTGCCGCATCATCAGATGAAAACCATCATGCACGGTGATTACGTATTGGTTCAGCCTACTGACAACAGTAAGCGTGGCCGTCGTGAAGGTCGCTTGGTTCGTGTGCTTGAAGAGCGTAAAACGCCACTTGTTGGTCGCTTCTTCCTAGAGTACGGCCATTCTTACGTTGTTGCTGATGATTCGCGTATTAGTCACGACATCCAGATCCCTACTGAGCATAAAGGCGGTGCTCGAATGGGTAATGTGGTTGTGATTGAAATTACGGATCGCGGTGGTCGTTCTCGTAACATGATGGGGAAAGTAACCGAAGTTCTTGGTGAAAACATGGCGCCGGGTATGGAAACGCAGATTGCGATCCGTACTCACCAGATCCCACAAGAGTGGCCTGAAGCGGTAGATAAGCAAATCGAAAACCTAGGTGAGCATGTTCCTGAAGAAGCAAAAGAAGGACGTGTAGACCTGCGTAAACTGCCATTGGTTACCATTGATGGTGAAGATGCGCGTGACTTCGATGATGCGGTTTACTGTGAAGCGAAGAAAGGCGGCGGCTGGCGTCTATGGGTAGCGATTGCTGACGTAAGTTACTACGTTCGCCCAGATACAGCGCTAGACAAAGAAGCGATTAACCGTGGTAACTCGGTATACTTCCCGTCACAAGTCGTGCCAATGCTGCCAGAAGTGCTTTCAAATGGTTTGTGTTCATTGAACCCTCAGGTAGACCGTTTATGTATGGTGTGTGAGATGACTATCTCAGACAAAGGTAAACTGTCAGGCTACAAGCACTACGAAGCGGTAATGAATTCTCATGCTCGTCTTACTTATAACAAAGTAGGCGCGATCTTAGATGGCAATGAAGAATTACGTGAGCGTTACGAACCTGAAGTACCACATCTTGAAGAGCTTCATAAGATGTATAAGGTGCTTAAGAAAACGCGTGACGAACGTGGTGCGATTGAATTTGAAACGGTAGAAACTAAGTTTATCTTCAATGCGGATCGTAAGATCGACCGTATTGAACCGGTAATTCGTAACGATGCACACAAGATCATCGAAGAGTGTATGATTCTGGCGAACATCGCATCGGCATCTTACGTAGAGAAAGCGAAAGAGCCTGCGCTGTACCGTGTTCACGAAACTCCGGGCGAAGAGCGCTTAATGGGCTTCAAGAGCTTTTTAAGTGAATTAGGTTTAACACTGGAAGGTGGTCTGTCGCCATCACCAGTAGACTATGCACAACTGATGCAACAGATTAATGAACGTGAAGATCGTGAATTAATCCAAACTATGCTGCTACGCTCAATGAAGCAAGCGGTCTACAACGCGGATAACGCGGGTCACTTTGGTTTAGCTCTTAAACGCTATGCTCACTTTACCTCGCCAATTCGTCGTTACCCAGATTTGCTATTGCACCGTGCGATTAAGTACCTTATTGCGAAAGAAGAAGGTCGTAACAGCGAACGTTGGACGCCAACTGGTGGTTACCACTACACTTTCGATGATATGGACTTCTACGGCGAGCAGTGTTCAATGACTGAACGTCGTGCTGATGACGCAACGCGTGAAGTAAACGACTGGTTGAAGTGTGAATACATGCAAGACCATGTCGGTGAGGTGATGGATGGTGTGATTGCCAACGTGACTGGTTTTGGCTTCTTTGTTCGTCTAACTGAACTGCACATTGATGGCTTGGTACACATCTCAGCGCTAGCGAATGATTACTACCAATTTGATGCTGTTGGTCAGCGTCTAGTGGGTGAAAGCTCAGGTAATATCTACCGCTTGGGTGATTCGGTTAAAGTGAAGGTTTCTGCGGTTAATTTAGAAACTCGCCAAATCGACTTTGACTTAGAAGACACTGATCGTCAGCCGCGTGGCAAAGGCAAAACAGCCAAGAAGCGTGCAGCCGAAGCGATGAAAAAGGCGAAAAGCAAGAAGCGCTCAGCAGTGAAGAGTAATAAGCCAGGTGTATCAGCGAAGCCTATGGTTGAGCCAACTAAGCGACCTGACGGAAGCAGCGAAGGCCCTGCTAAGAAGAAAAAGCCAGCGAATAAAACCGGTGCTGCTAAAGCTCGCGCTAAGAAAAAGCGTGCAGCAAGCCGTAAGCCAAAGGCTGATAACTCTTAAGACTGATAAATCTTAAGGCTAATAAGGCGCTCTGCTAATCAGGTTTAGCGCCTACTGATTTAGTGTGAAATGACTTTAATGCGAGAGTATCAGGCACAAGACGCATACTCTCGAAATGAACAACACAGAGAGGGATGCATCGGCATTGATGTCATTCTTCTCTGAGCAATAAGAGTAACTTGAGACAATGAGTAACGAATTTATTTACGGTATTCACGCGGTGAAAGCCGTACTAGAAAAAGATCCTGCACGTTTTATCGAAGCGTATGTATTGAAAGGTCGCCAAGACGAGCGTCTTCTTCCATTACTGAACCAACTGCAACAGTTTGGTGTGTCGATTCAACAGATGGGTCGTAAGCCGTTGGATGAAAAAGCACAAGGTGCGAATCACCAAGGTCTTATTGCTAAGGTGAAGCCTGCTAAGCAGCTTAATGAAACTCACCTAGACGATATCCTAGCGCAGCACGAACAGCCTTTGCTGTTAGTTCTAGACGGCGTAACAGACCCTCATAACCTAGGCGCTTGTCTACGTAACGCGGATGCCGCAGGTGTCGCTGCTGTTATCGTACCTAAAGATCGCTCTTCGCCGTTAACAGCAACGGTAAGCAAGGTTGCATGTGGCGCAGCTGAAACGGTTCCTCTAGTACGTGTAACTAACCTTGCTCGCACAATGCGTGCACTGCAAGAGCAGGGCGTATGGTTTGTGGGTACGGCAGGTGAAGCAACGCATGATATCTATCAAGCGAAGCTAACGGGTCCTCTTGCGGTAGTTATGGGTGCAGAAGGTGACGGTATGCGTCGTTTAACTCGTGAAACTTGCGATGATCTGATTAAGATTCCAATGGCAGGTAGCGTATCGAGCTTAAATGTTTCTGTGGCGTCGGGTATTTGCCTGTTCGAAGCGGTAAGACAGCGTTTAGCTCAGTAATGCGTTAACGCTGCTTTAAGTCTATGAATTTATTAGCGCTCACCACTTGCTGGTGGGCGTTTCTTTTTAGGCTGTTATAGCAAAATCCATCGGTTTGTCGGATGGCTAGATGGCGACAGAAAAACTGTTTCATTATTCACCAAATAGCGCTTGCCAATACCGGGTTCTTTCTATAACATTTGCCGTCCTTAAAACTCGGTCATTTATCTTTAGTTCCTTGCTTCCTCTGGACGACCGGGCCACTCGTGGAAGCTAATAATCCGTAAGGAGCAACCAAATGCGTCATTACGAAATCGTATTCATGGTTCACCCTGATCAAAGCGAGCAAGTTGCTGGCATGATCGAGCGTTACACTGGTTCTATCACTGAAGCTGGCGGTACTATCCACCGTCTAGAAGACTGGGGTCGTCGTCAAATGGCTTACCCAATCAACAAGCTTCACAAAGCTCACTACGTTCTTATGAACGTTGAAGCTGGTCAAGAAGTGATTGACGAGCTAGAAACTGCTTTCCGTTTCAACGATGCAGTTCTACGTAACATGATCATGCGCACTAAAGGCGCTGTGACTGAGCAATCTATTATGCTTAAGCAAAAAGAAGAGCGTGCAGAGCGTGCTCCTCGTCGCGAAGAGCGTACAGAAGCTAAACCAGAAGCAGCTGCTGAGTAATTCTTTTTTGGCTTAACGCCTTAAAAAATTCTCAACTTGTTTTAGGTCATTGATAGTTATTTCGATAATTGTGAAAGACCGCTTTACTAAATTTAAGATCAGGAGATAGCCCATGGCTCGTTTCTTCCGTCGTCGTAAATTCTGCCGTTTCACTGCAGAAGGCGTACAAGAGATTGACTACAAAGACGTAGCAACTCTTAAAAACTACATCACTGAAGCTGGTAAAATCGTACCTAGCCGTATCACTGGTACAAGCGCTAAGTACCAGCGTCAACTAGCTCGCGCTATCAAGCGTTCTCGTTACCTAGCTCTACTACCGTACACTGACAAGCATCAGTAATCGGTAATAGTTAATAATAGTTTAAGAGGACTAAGATAATGCAAGTTATTCTACTTGATAAGATCGGTAACCTAGGTGGCCTTGGCGACCAAGTAAACGTTAAATCTGGTTACGCTCGTAACTTCCTTATCCCACAGGGTAAAGCAGTTATGGCAACTAAAGACAACGTTGCTATGTTCGAAACTCGTCGTGCTGAACTAGAAGCTAAAGTTGCTGAGCAACTAGCTGCTGCTGAAGCTCGTGCAGAGAGCGTTAACACTCTAGAAGGCGTTACAATCGCTTCTAAAGCTGGTGACGAAGGTAAACTATTCGGTTCTATCGGTACTCGTGACATCGCTGACGCTATTACAGCGGCAGGTGTTGCAGTAGCTAAGAGCGAAGTACGCCTACCTGAAGGCGCTCTACGTAACATCGGCGAATTCGAAGTAAGCATCCAACTTCACTCTGAAGTTTTTGCTACTGCGAAAATCGCTATCGTTGCAGCTGAGTAATTTCAGTACCAAGACGAATTCTTTCTTTTGAAAGTTTTAAACACCAGCTTCGGCTGGTGTTTTTTTATGTCTGGAATATAGGAAAGTACAAGGAAGGGCTACAGTAGGTAAAAAGCTTACGGTGATCCATAAGCTGTTATTGCTGAACAAGTTGTTCTCAAGGTTAGAGGTGGCCTAAGATTAGAACTGGAAGAGCAAGTTGATCGATAGAACAGAGTCTTGTTTGCTTAAGCCTTCAGGCACTTTATCGTGGTACTGGCGAGAGTGAGCGATCTTCAGCGCGATATTGTCAGTAATATCGTTGATGGCTTCTAACTCAGTATCAAACTTTAGGTTACTGTGACCAGAGACAAGCGTCACGTCTGCCTTGAGCTGCAAATTCTTCAACACCTGCCATGACGTATTCACGTTGCCACGGAAAATTGCCTCTTCAACAATCTCTGGGAAGATGATGTCATCATCGTCGATCTCATCGAGGTTCGGTTCTTGGTAACGAAAACCTGGTCCCACTTCGACTTCCAACACAAACTCTTCGGTATTCGAAAACTGGTAACCCAGACCACTCGAAATTGTGTAGTCCTTAAAGTAAGCACTGTATCTCGAGTCGACTCCTTTGAAACTGCCGTAAAGGTAGGTTTTAGGGCTTAACTTGTAGTCACTCTGAGCTGAGTAAGTCGATTGCCTTTTATCTTCCTCACCATCTTTATAGAGATTGTAGTATTTCCATTCGCCACTGGTTCTATGACGACCAGCTGTATACTCACCGTTCAGGCGTGCGTTAAGCGATCGTGAATCCGAATTACCAGTATGCGACTGATATCCAAATTCGACCTCAGTCTTTAGTGGGTTAGGCAGTTCTGTATCAGCCGTATCACTTGGTGCGATATCCAACTCTTTTTCTTCAGGTGTCGGTGCAACGACGATCGGCTCAGCAGTAGTTTCTGGTACTACTATAGAGTCGAGAATAGAATCAACAGAGGTATTAGCATCAACAGAGGCTTTAGTATCATCAGCTAAGGCCAACGGAGTGATCAGGAGACCGATGCTTAGAAGACTAGAGCTCAGAAGACCAGTGCTCAGAGCCAATAATTTGGACACGCATACCTCTAGTTATACAGTGAGTGAATGGCAGGATCGTAATGCTACCCTTGGTTAATTCCGTCAGCAATAGGTAAATTCTTCCTGAAGAATAAAACAAACTCATAGGATCGGATTACAAACGGATGTTCTTGGGTATAATGAACGATCATTATTAGTTATTGAGTGTAGTCATAGTGGATACCAAAAGTCAGAAATCAGCCAACGATCAGGTGGACGCCATCAAGGTCCCGCCACATTCATTAGAAGCTGAGCAATCTGTTATTGGCGGTTTGTTATTAGATAACGAACGCTGGGATACAGTTGCCGAAAAGGTTGTGGCCAAAGACTTTTATAGCCGTCCTCACCGTCTGATCTTTGAAGCGGTAAAGGATATCCTTGAAGAAAGTTCTCCTCTGGATCTTATTACACTCTCTGAACATTTAGAGCTGCGTGAGCAACTTGAAGAAGTGGGTGGCTTTGCTTACCTTGCTGACTTAGCGAAAAACACACCAAGTGCCGCAAACATCAATGCGTATGCGGATATCGTAGCGCAACGTGCACTTGTTCGTAGCCTGATTGGTGTCGCGAATGAGATTGCTGATTCTGGTTATGACCCTCAAGGTCGTACATCGGAAGAGCTGGTTGATCTTGCTGAAAGTAAAGTCTTCGCGATTGCCGAAGGCCGTGCAAGTGAAAACGAAGGTCCACAAAACGTTGATAGCATTCTAGAGAAGACGCTAGAACGTATCGAGATCCTATACAAAACGCCGCAAGATGGTGTGACAGGTGTCGATACTGGCTTCAACGACCTCAACAAGAAAACAGCAGGTCTACAAGGCTCTGACTTAATTATTGTTGCTGCTCGTCCATCGATGGGTAAAACCACATTTGCGATGAACTTGTGTGAAAACGCGGCGATGAAGCAAGACAAACCGGTTTTAATCTTCTCGCTAGAGATGCCAGCCGAACAGCTGATGATGCGTATGCTTGCGTCACTTTCTCGCGTAGACCAAACCAAGATTCGTACTGGTCAGCTAGATGATGAAGATTGGGCTCGTATCTCGTCGAGTATGGGTATTCTTATGGATAAGAAGAATATGTATATCGATGACAGCTCGGGTCTAACGCCAACAGAAGTGCGTTCTCGTGCTCGACGTATCGCTCGTGAACACGATGGTATCTCTATGATCATGATAGATTACCTTCAATTAATGCGTGTACCTTCGTTATCTGATAACCGTACTCTTGAAATCGCCGAGATTTCTCGCTCATTGAAAGCGTTAGCAAAAGAGCTCAACGTTCCGGTTGTGGCACTTTCTCAGCTTAACCGTTCCCTAGAGCAACGTGCTGATAAGCGCCCAGTAAACTCGGATTTGCGTGAATCAGGTTCGATTGAGCAAGATGCCGATTTGATCATGTTCATCTATCGTGATGAGGTTTATAACCCAGATAGTTCCTTGAAAGGCATTGCTGAGATCATCCTTGGTAAGCAACGTAACGGTCCGATCGGTTCTGTTCGTCTTACGTTCCAAGGCCAACACTCCCGATTTGATAACTATGCAGGCCCTGCATTTGATGATGAGTAATCGCTAATGACTTACATGAAAGCGGCGACGGCGAGCATTGACTTAAACGCGCTCGAACATAACCTGAACCAGATAAAGTCGAAGGCTCCTCAGTGCAAGGTCATGTCTGTTGTGAAAGCCAATGGCTACGGACACGGCTTACTGCATATAGCCAAGCATTCAAAAAGCTCTGATGCTTTTGGTGTGGCGCGTATTGAAGAAGCGTTACAACTTCGTGCTGGTGGCATTGTTAAACCTATTTTGTTGCTGGAAGGATTTTACTCTTCGGGCGATTTGCCAATCTTGGTGACCAATAACATTCAAACGGTGGTGCATTGTGAAGAGCAATTAAGCGCGCTAGAGAATGCGGATTTGGAAACACCCGTTGTGGTATGGCTAAAAGTCGACAGTGGTATGCACCGATTAGGTGTTCGCCCTGAGCAATACCAAAACTTTGTTGAGCGTTTGCATCAATGTGCGAATGTTGCCAAACCTCTACGTTACATGAGCCACTTCGGTTGTGCTGATGAACTGGATAGAGCAACCACCGTTGAACAGACAGAGCTTTTCTTGTCGCTTACTAAAGGTTGTGAAGGGGAGCGTTCACTTGCTGCCTCTGCGGGTTTACTCGCTTGGCCAGACAGCCACCTTGATTGGGTTCGTCCGGGAATCATATCTTACGGTGTCTCTCCGTTTGTTGATAAATCAGCGCAAGAGCTGGGCTTTTTGCCGGTGATGACTCTGACTTCACACTTAATTGCGGTTCGTGATGTGAAGGCTGGTGAAAGTGTGGGTTATGGTGGTAACTGGACCAGTGAGCGTGATACCAAGGTTGGTGTTATCGCAATTGGTTACGGCGATGGTTATCCTCGTACTGCACCTAACGGTACTCCAGTGTTCGTTAACGGTCGAAAAGTACCGATCGCAGGACGTGTATCAATGGACATGCTAACGGTTGATCTAGGCCCTGATGCGGCAGATAAAGTCGGCGATGAAGCGACTCTGTGGGGTAAAGATTTACCTTCAGAAGAAGTGGCTGAACATATCGGCACTATCGCTTACGAGTTAGTCACTAAGCTGACTTCGCGTGTTGCGATGGAATATGTGAAGTAATCATGGATCTTGATAAGTAAATTATGTTCAAGCGAACGACTCGAAGCTGGCTAATGTCTGCAATGACATTACTCGGTGTCAGCTTTTCTTCTTCCGCTGTGAGTGAAGAAAAAGATTCAGCCTTTGTTCCTTTCTACTTCAGCACCGAAACCATGGGTAACACCTTTGGGGTTGCGGGTGTCGCAAAGGGTGTTTGGCAACCTCAAGCCGCTCTGTTTGGTATGGCACTCTATTCAGACAAAGACAGTTACGTCGGTTTTCTATCGGCTTTTAACTATGCCTTGTCTGAGAACGTATTGTTTAGCACTCAGATGTATCAAGCGCGCTTCAACGACAACCCGTATTACATTGGTTCTCAAGGCGATAATGATTCATCTATCGATGACAAAACCATTGCTGATGGCTTAGAGCAAAACTATCAGTTTGAGTTTAAGTATTTGCTACCTTGGGGCAACGTTGCAGAACACGGTTTACTCGGTGCTTTTCAGCCAATCAAAGATGTGAGCTTTGCTTCGCCAATCGAATCGGGTGTCAGTTCGATTCTATTTACGCCTTTTTATACTGCTCGTGAGTTGGAAGGTTTAAATAATACCGAGGAGGCAACAGGCTTTAGTTTGGCGTTTGATTGGGATAACCGTGATAGCACACGCAACCCGACCAGAGGTTCTCACACTAACCTTGAGTTCACCACTGGCGCAGAGAGTTGGTCTAACGATGACTTGTGGCTTAAGTGGACCTTCCAAAATAGCCAGTACTTTGCTTTAGGTCCTTTAGGGGACCTGTTCGATCAACAAGTTTTAGCATTTGATTTCTATACCGCTGACACGCCAACGTGGGATAACTGCTCTGGGCAAGATTGTGCTCGCCCACCAGAAACGGAGCAAGCTCGATTGGGTGGCTTGTATCGTTTACGAGGTTATACCGGAGGTCGTTATCACGGTCGCTCTGCAGTTCATTATTCTGCTGAGTACCGAGTACTTCCTGACTGGCAACCACTTGGCGATATCCCACTGATAAACTACTACGATTTGCCTTGGTGGCAATGGGTAGCGTTTGCTGAATTAGGGCGCGTTGCCGATGAGTACGACATCAAAACACTGCACTCGGACATGAAATGGAGCTTAGGTGGCGCGGTGCGTTTCCAAGTGGAAGGTATTGTTGTACGTGCTGAGTTGGCGCGAGGTGGTGACGAAGGGGCCTTTAGGGTTATGATAAACCAGCCCTTCTAAACCTTTCGGCCTACAGTAGGCCAAATACTATTTTTATAAGAGTGGTCGTGGAAACACACCACTCTTTTTTATTAACAAGATATTGTTTTTATTAAGGAGATCTTGTTTTCAAGCAGTCTACTCACCTTGCATCGTAGCAATCACAGTTCGGCTTCCACCACAATCTCGGTGCTCTCCTAAGTAAATACCCTGCCATGTTCCTAAAGCTAAACGACCATTGCTAATTGGTATTGTCACACTGGTGCCAAGTGTCGATGCTTTAATGTGGGCAGGCATGTCATCATCACCTTCATAGGTGTGTCTGTAGTAGGGCGCTCGCTCTGGGACAAACTTATTAAAGTGCGACTCCATATCGGTACGGACGGTAGGATCAGCGTTCTCGTTTAGCGTGAGGCTGGCAGAGGTATGTTGGATAAAAAGATGTAATAAACCAACAGATAGAGAATTGATATCGTGTATCTGTTGTTCAATTTCATCAGTAATGAGATGAAATCCACGCTTTCGTGCATTTAGGTGTATAGTCTTCTGAATCCACATACGCCATCCTTTATAATGTATTTGGAAAAAAAGTGGTTTAACGCTATCTTTTGAACTTGAATTTATCAGGTATCGCTCACATTTAATTATGTTAGAGCTAGAGTCTGTATCGATTCTTCTGTCAGGAAATCTAATCCTGATTTATCTCAAGGTACAGCTCTTCATATGCGGCATAATACGTCGTGAAAAAAAATTACAAAGAATCTTTCAGTGGTGACGCGGTTTGGTCATCACAGAAAAATATAAACTTTCGCCTAATCGGGGGTTCTATTCATCACCCAGGTGACGTTTAGAATAAAACCTACAGTAACATCGGGATAGATACCATGTTGAAAAATATCAACCCAACGCAAACACAAGCGTGGAAAGCTCTAACGGCACATTTTGAGTCTGCTCAAGATATGGATATGAAAGAGCTGTTTGCTCAAGATGCAAAGCGTTTCGAGAGCTTTTCTACTCGTTTCGGTTCTGACATCTTAGTGGATTACTCTAAGAACCTTATCGATGCTGAAACTATGCAGCACCTATTTGCTCTTGCGGACGAGACTGAAGTTAAGTCTGCAATCGAAGCAATGTTCGGTGGTGATGCAATCAACAAGACTGAAGGTCGTTCAGTACTTCACACTGCTCTACGTAACCGTAGCGACAAGCCAGTAATGGTTGACGGCAAAGACGTAATGCCAGCAGTTAACGCTGTACTAGCAAAAATGGAACTGTTCACACACCGCATCGTTTCTGGTGAGTGGAAAGGTTACACAGGTAAAGAGATCACTGATGTTGTAAACATCGGTATCGGCGGTTCGGATCTTGGTCCATACATGGTGACTGAAGCACTAACGCCATACAAAACTCGCCTAAACATGCACTTCGTTTCTAACGTAGATGGCACTCACATCGTTGAGACACTTAAGCCTCTTAACCCAGAAACAACGCTATTCTTAGTGGCATCTAAAACATTCACGACTCAAGAAACAATGACTAACGCGCACTCTGCACGTGATTGGTTCTTGGCTGAAGCGGGTGACAACGCACACGTAGCTAAACACTTCGCAGCACTATCAACTAACGCAACTGCGGTCGCTGAGTTTGGTATTGATACTGACAACATGTTCGAATTCTGGGACTGGGTTGGTGGTCGTTACTCACTATGGTCTGCAATCGGTCTTTCTATCTCACTATCTGTTGGCTTCGATAACTTCGTTGAGCTACTAGAAGGTGCTCACGAGATGGATAACCACTTTGCTTCAACTGAGTTTGAAAGCAACATTCCAGTAATCCTTGCGCTTATCGGTATTTGGTATAACAACTTCCACGGCGCTGAGTCAGAAGCAATTCTACCTTACGACCAGTACATGCACCGTTTTGCAGCTTACTTCCAGCAAGGCAACATGGAATCAAACGGTAAGTTTGTAGACCGTGAAGGCAACCCGGTAGAGTACCAAACAGGTCCTATCATCTGGGGCGAACCAGGTACAAACGGTCAGCACGCTTTCTACCAACTGATTCACCAAGGCACTAAGCTGATCCCATCAGACTTTATTGCTCCTGCTATCAGCCACAACCCAGCATCTGATCACCACCAGAAGTTGATGTCTAACTTCTTTGCTCAAACTGAAGCGCTTGCTTTCGGTAAGACAAAAGAGACAGTAGAAGCTGAATTCCTAGCGGCAGGCAAAACAGCAGAAGAAGCAGCTGAACTTGCGCCTTTCAAAGTGTTTGAAGGTAACCGTCCAACGAACTCAATTCTTGTTAAGCAAATCACTCCTCGCTCTTTAGGTAACCTAATCGCGATGTACGAGCACAAGATTTTCGTTCAAGGCGTAATCTGGAACATCTTCAGCTTCGACCAATGGGGTGTAGAGCTTGGTAAGCAACTAGCAAACCAAATTCTTCCAGAGCTTGCTGACGATGCTCAAGTAACCTCTCACGACAGCTCAACAAACGGTCTAATCAATGCATTTAAAGCGCTTAAAGCTTAAGACTGTTTAAGTAACACCAAGTAATAACTGTAAACGCCAACCTTTCGGTTGGCGTTTTTTATGTCCGTTGATTTTACGGCAATAAAAAAGGCTGACGTATGTACGTCAGCCTTTCGTTTTATATTTACTCGATTGTCTCTATTCGAAACAGATCTCGATGAAAGCATTACCCCATTGAGATGAGAAAGGCATGATGATGATTGCCCCATCACACTTGTGGCGAATCGTATGACCTTTACCGGAAACCACGATTGGCGTTGCCATATCGAAGTCAAAACCGCTTTCCGCAAGAATACGTTTTGCACCGCCAGTCACCATGTTAGTGATTTCACCCACCATATCGGTCACTTCTTCGTTGAGGCCGTTTGGTCGTTCACCAAGCATGTTTTCCATGATTTCGAGAGCGAGACCTTCATCAAAGGTGATCGACATAGAGCCACGAGATTGTGTACCCACCATACCAATTAGGCCGGATACATCACCACGAGCGATTTCATCTTTCTTAACTCTCGGTTTTTGTGGCTTCAATTCTAGAGAAGCCATCGTTTTTAATACGTTCATCAAAGAAGCTAAAAACGGGTTTACAAATTCAGCGCGCATAATGTTCTTCTATAATCTTATTCTTTCATCTCGGAGGAGCAAGATTGGCAAATGCCATGCGATTCAATGACATGATTCGTCAATTGAAAGCCATGCTTCTCAGCGTTACTGGCGAGTAGGGTGACAAGCGCATCGTCCTGCAGTTCTATCACAGTGCCACATTTATCGCAGATCAGTAGTTGGGAGAAATGTTTGTTGGCATTGCAAGAGCAGCAGCATATGAAGCTATTGGTTGACTCAACTCTGTGAATGAAACCTTGCTCCAACAAGAAATCCAAAGCGCGATATACTGTAGGTGGCTTGGCTTGCGGTTCACTGACTTTCAACTGCTCTAATAATTCATAAGCACTGGAGGCTTTTTTATTAGAGAGGATGAGCTCAAACACTCGCTTTCTTTGAGGTGTTAATCTAACGCCTCGCGATGCGCATATCCCTTCAACTTGCTCTATTAATGTGTGGTCCAAATTTTTCACCATTCAATCGGACATCCCTAATCAAACCTTATTTCTAGGTTACTACGTTTTGGGAGCCAATGATTTCTATTAAAGTCAGGTACAGAGCGTATTGTGACCCACGACTTTGAATAAGACAAGGTAACTCAAAATGACAGTGTGACTCAAGGCATAACTGATTAGTGAGGCTGAATTAGAGGTTTGGTGAATAGGTTTAAATAAAAAATGTGAGGTAAAGTTCATATAGCACAAACTGGGCATAGCATTTACAATAGCCGACCTTGCTTTTGCTGGGTATTCCAGCATATTTTTTTGACTCGCTACCAGGGTACTTTACCATGACACATTCATGTAGATTGTCTGTCGCTCCAATGCTCGATTGGACTGACCGCCACTGTCGTTACTTTCACCGTTTGCTTTCTCAGCAGACTCTTCTGTACACGGAAATGGTAACAACGGGCGCGATCTTACATGGTAAGGGCGACTTCCTAGAATATAACGAGCAAGAACATCCTCTTGCACTTCAACTCGGTGGTTCAAACCCGGTTGATCTTGCTGCTTGTGCCAAGCTTGCTGGTGAACGCGGTTATGATGAAGTGAATCTTAACGTAGGTTGCCCTTCAGACCGAGTTCAGAATGGTCGATTTGGTGCATGCTTGATGGCTGAGCCCGAGTTGGTGGCAGATTGTGTTTCCGCGATGAAAGAAGTCACTGATATTCCAATTACCGTGAAAACGCGTATCGGTATCGATGACCAAGACTCTTATGAGTTTCTAACTAAGTTTGTTTCGACGGTTTCTGAAAAAGGTGGCTGTGAGCAATTTACTATTCACGCGCGTAAAGCGTGGTTGAGTGGCCTTAGCCCGAAAGAGAACCGTGAGATCCCACCGCTAGATTACGATCGTGCATACCAAATCAAGAAAGATTTCTCTGATCTGGTGATTGCCGTGAATGGTGGCATTACGACTCTTGAGCAAACTAAGGAGCACTTGCAACACCTTGATGGTGTGATGATCGGTCGTGAGGCTTACCATAGCCCGTTTATCTTGGCTGAAGTTGATCAGCAGATCTTTGGTTTAGACACGCCAATTAAGAAGCGCTCACAAGTGGTTGAAGAAATGTACCCGTACATTGAGCGTGAGCTTTCAAATGGTGCAAGCTTAGGACACATCTCTCGTCATATGCTTGGTTTGTTCCAAAGCATGCCGGGCGCAAGACAATGGCGTCGCTACATCAGTGAAAACGCACATAAGAAAGGTGCAGGTATTGAAGTGATGCAAACAGCATTGGCTAAGATCCCTAAAGAGCTAAATGTTTAAGCTCCCTCTAAGTTAAAAACTTAAGGTTAAATTCGCCACTAGAGGTTAAATTTACCACTATAAGTTTCCGAAAAGCCACGCATGAAGATGTGTGGCTTTTTATTTATCTGATAAATAAGGATTTTATAGGGTTGGCACACTTGGTATGGAAGCTGCAATGTTAGAAAGTAGGAAAGATAGGTCATTAACTCATTAGGGAGACCATTATGTTTGAATTAATCTTTGTTCTTATTTTCGTCGCAACTCTACTTGTCACTGGTATCACGTTTATGACGGTATTGGCTGCAACCGGAGTAGCGTTATTAGTCATGTTGGTCTTAGGTATGATGGGCGTCGTGTTTAAGTTACTGCCTTGGTTGATCGTGATTGCAATCGGTGTGTGGTTTTTCAAAAATTTTGTACACAGTTCTAACCAGAGACGTTACTAAGGTCATCGTGCCGTCAAATCTTTACTCGTCAGCGGTTTATCGTTTTAGAATTTAAGATGTGTGGTAGAATTTTCCCCAATAATCTATGAATGTGCATACAATTAGCACTACGATATGGAATTGGAGCTATCTCAAATGAATAAAATGCCATTAATTGCTTTAGTGGGAATGCTATCTTTAAGTTCAGCAGTGTCTGCTGAAGAAGAGTTTTCTTACACGGCTAAAGTCGGTGCCGATATGTGGTGGGGAAGTACAAAGCTAAACGAAGTTAGACAAGATGATGACTCTAACTCACCTTCGTTGTATTTCGCATTTGAGCATAATGCCCCGATGCTACCAAACGCTAGCTTTCGCTATACTTCTGTTGATGCAGATTCATTGGCTTTCGATAAGTACGATTACACCTTCTATTACACGTTGTTAGATCACAAGCTGATGAACTTCGATGCGGGTGTGACGTTTACTCAGTATTCAAACTCGAATTACATCGAACCGAAAACGGGTGGCGCTCAAACAAGCTTTGATGAATTCACTTGGAGCTTCTACGGCAACGCAGAGATCAACGTTCCTGAGACCAATTTCGATATCATCGGTACGATGGAGTTCGGTGATAGCAGTGGTATTAAGAGCACTGACTTGATGGCGGGTGTTCAGTACCGAATTCCAGTATCAGAATCTGAAATTGCCCTGCGTGGTGGTTACCGTGTTATCGATTTAGATTCGGATGAGTTCTTTAGCTCAGAACTAGGTAAGAGCTTTGTTATGGTCGATGGCTGGTTTGCTGGTGCTGAAGTGCGCTTCTAGGCCATATAAAGCAAATTTAGAGCGAATTTTAAGAACGCCACTTTATTAAGTGGCGTTTTTTATATCTATTGGTTACTTGAGTATATATCTTTCTGGAATTAGTTAGCACATTCATCACTTTCGACCATCCTTAATACAGAGAGCCAATTTGCGTCTATTCTTATAAGGTCTATGTAGTGAGGTCAAAGCAAGGGATGGAATATGACACTCAATGAATTACGAAATTTATATAGAGAAAACCTGTTAGTTGAAGCCATCATAGAGCCCTCAATTCAAGAAGGGTCTTGGGTTGTGGAGTTTCGTCATATGGGGGGGGGCTTTGTTCTGCTTACTGATGTTCATGGTGAAGAATGTCATTACGCGGATTTAGACTTGGCATCTAAGTCGGCAATGGCGGTTGGCTTTCAGCAAGTACGCATTGAAAACCAGTAAGACAATTTACGTTTCAATCGGTTTTTACTTCCAAAAAGTTATAAAACATACTTTTCTATTCTTTCTTGTTATTAAAAGGAGTGGTTAATCTATCGTCACGCAATGATTAGGGATGTCGTGACCATGTCTTTAAATAAGAAAGAGTCTTCACAAAATAATAATGCACAGTCTGGGGCTAATGAGTTACCTGGGCTAGCAGCACCACTTAATGACCAACAATTGGGTCATCTTCAGCAAACTGTTTCTGAACTGTCTTCACAGCAACTGGCATGGGTCAGTGGTTACCTTTGGGGAGTGAGCCAAGCTCAGCCTGTCGGTTCTGCTGCGCCAATCGCTCAAGCGGCCGCTGCAGTAGCGGCTAAGCCAGCGGGTAAGCTCAGCATTATCTTCGCTTCTCAAACCGGTAATGCTAAAGGCGTCGCTGAATCGCTAGAGGCAGAAGCAAAAGCCTTAGGTATCGCCGTCGAGCTTTTCGATGCGAGTGATTATAAAGGTAAGAACCTAGCCAAAGAGACACACGTCATTTTCGTCGCTTCAACCAATGGTGAGGGCGAAGCCCCTGATAACGCGATTGAGTTGCATGAATTCCTACAATCGAAGAAAGCGCCAAAATTATCAAACCTACAATACGGTGTGATTGGTTTAGGTGACTCAAGCTATGAGTTCTTCTGCCAAACGGCTAAAGACTTCGATAACTTCCTCGCTAAGCTTGGTGCGAAATCGTTTGTCGATCGCCTTGATTGTGATGTTGATTACGAAGAGTCAGCAACGGAATGGCGCGCTAAAGCGTTATCACAAGTTCAAGAAACGCTATCGACAGGTGCCGAGGCTGATATCGTTCAGTTACCAGTAGGCCAAGCAGCTGCCGGTCATTCGCAATACACCAAACAAAATCCATATACAGCGACACTATTAACCAGTCAAAAGATCACGGGTCGTGACTCGGGTAAAGATGTTCGTCATATCGAGATTGATCTTGATGAGTCGGGCATTACCTACCAACCCGGCGATGCGCTAGGCGTATGGTATGAAAACAGTTCAGAACTCGCAAATCAGATTCTTTCTAAGGTTGGGTTATCGGGTATCGAAAGTGTCGATGTCGATGGTGAGAATCTATCTATCCATAGTGCGCTAGTGAGTAAATTTGAGATTACCACTTCAAACCCTCAACTTGTGACTAAGTTTGCTGAGTTATCGGGCAGCAAGAAGTTAATCAAGCTGGTGGAAGATAAAGACAAGCTTCGTGAATACGCGGGTAATACTCAAGTTGTCGATGTTTTAGCTGAGAAGAAAACTAAGCTATCGGCTGATGAGTTAATTGGCCTGTTACGTAAGCTGACACCGCGTCTCTATTCTATTGCATCAAGCCAAGCAGAAGTAGATGAAGAAGTTCACTTGACGGTTGGTTTGGTTGAATACCAAAAAGGCGAAGAGTCTCGTTTAGGCGGAGCTTCTAGCTTCTTAGCTCAACGTCTTGAAGAGGGTGGTGAAGTGAAGGTGTTTGTTGAGAACAACAATAACTTCAAATTACCACAAGACGACAATACACCAATCATCATGGTCGGCCCGGGTACCGGTATCGCACCGTTCCGCAGTTTTGTTCAAGAGCGTGAAAACAATGATGCTGAAGGAAAAAGCTGGTTGTTCTTTGGTGACCGTACCTTTACTCAAGATTTCTTATACCAAGTTGAATGGCAAAAGTACCTCAAGTCTGGCGCGCTAACTAAGCTCGATGTTGCCTTTAGCCGTGACCAAAAAGAAAAGGTTTATGTTCAGGACCGTTTAATCGAACAAGCAGAGCAGGTGTGGCAATGGCTGCAAGAGGGCGCGTACCTCTATGTCTGTGGCGATGCGACTCGAATGGCTAAAGATGTTCATGAAGCGTTAGTTTCGATAGCGGAAAAGCATGGCAACCTGAGCCGCGAGCAAGCTGAACAATATATTAATGATTTACGTAAAGCGAAACGTTACCAAAGGGATGTGTACTAATGAGCAAGCAAGTAATAGAGCAAGAAGTGCTAGGTCAAGTACTTGGACCTTTGGCTGACAATGAGCGTCTTAAGCGTGAAAGTAATAACCTACGCGGTACGATTGAACAAGATCTCCAAGACCGCATAACAGGTGGCTTTACTGCTGATAACTTTCAGTTGATTCGTTTCCACGGTATGTATCAACAAGACGACCGTGATATTCGTAACGAACGTACCAAACAAAAGCTCGAACCGTTACATAACGTCATGCTTCGTGCTCGTATGCCTGGTGGCATCATTACCCCTAAGCAGTGGTTGGCGATTGATAAGTTCGCAGACGAAAGTACCTCTTACGGTTCAATTCGTCTAACAACTCGTCAAACGTTTCAGTTCCACGGTGTCTTGAAGCCGAACATTAAGTTGATGCACCAAACGCTAAATAGCATTGGCATTGATTCAATTGCGACAGCGGGTGATGTAAACCGAAATGTTCTATGTACGACAAACCCGGTTGAATCTGAACTTCATCAAGAAGCTTACGAGTGGGCGAAAAAGATCAGTGAACATCTATTACCGAAGACTCGTGCTTATGCAGAAATCTGGTTAGATGGTGAAAAACTAGAAACAACGGATGAAGAACCTATCCTTGGTAGCAACTACCTACCGCGTAAGTTCAAGACGACGGTTGTCATTCCTCCGCAAAATGATGTGGACGTCCATGCTAACGATCTTAACTTTGTTGCTATTGCTGAAGACGGAAAGCTGGTGGGCTTTAATGTGTTAGTCGGTGGCGGTCTTGCTATGACACATGGTGATACCTCTACTTATGCACGTAAAGCTGACGACTTTGGTTTTGTGCCATTAGATAAAACGTTAGATGTAGCAGCGGCGGTGGTAACGACTCAGCGTGACTGGGGTAACCGTTCAAACCGTAAGAATGCAAAAACCAAATACACACTAGACCGTGTTGGTATTGATGTATTCAAAGCAGAAGTAGAAAAGCGTGCAGGCGTAGAATTTTCTGAAAGCCGTCCTTATGAGTTTACTGGCCGTGGTGATCGCATTGGTTGGGCGGAAGGCATTGATGGTAAGCACCACTTGGCGTTATTCATCGAGAATGGTCGTTTACTTGATTTTCCGGGTAAAGCTCTGAAAACAGGTGTTGCTGAAATAGCGAAGATCCACAAAGGTGACTTCCGCATGACAGCGAACCAAAACCTAATTGTTGCAGGTGTACCTAAGAGCCAAAAGGCAAAAATTGAAAAGCTGGCACGTCAATACGGTCTGATGGATGATGCCGTTTCCGAGCAGCGTAAAAACTCAATGGCTTGTGTGGCATTCCCAACATGTCCTTTAGCAATGGCTGAAGCTGAGCGTTTTCTTCCTGAGTTTGTAACGGATGTTGAAGACATTCTGAAGAAACATGGATTACCAGAAGAAGATAACATCATCCTTCGTATTACGGGTTGTCCAAACGGTTGTGGTCGTGCAATGTTGGCTGAGCTTGGTTTAGTCGGCAAGGCTCCGGGGCGTTACAACATGCACTTAGGTGGCAACAAAGCCGGAACTCGTATCCCTAAGATGTATAAAGAGAACATCACTTCAGCTCAGATCTTAGAAGAGATTGATTCGCTGGTGGGACGTTGGGCTACGGAACGTAACGACAATGAAGGGTTCGGTGATTTTACAATCCGAGCTGGCATCATCGAAGAGGTGATAATTTCAAAGAGGGATCTGCATGCATAATTCTGTCGCTTCAAAACTGAAGTTAGCAGAGCTACTCGCATTGACTAAGACGGAGCAAATACTTCGTCTTGGACAAATCAACGCAGAGTTAGAGCAGCTAACCGCATTAGAAAGAGTTAAGTGGGCTTTAGATAATTTAGAAGGGACACATGTTGTGTCTTCTAGTTTCGGAATCCAAGCAGCATTGATGTTGCACCTAGTGACCCAAGCAAAACCAGATATTCCGGTTATTTTGACTGACACAGGGTATCTATTTCCGGAGACCTATCGCTTTATTGATGAGTTAAGTCAGAAGTTGACTCTAAACCTTCAAGTCTTTCGCGCCCAACAGAGCCCTAATTGGCAAGAAGCGCAATATGGAAAACTTTGGGATCAAGGTATAGAAGGGATAGAGAAGTACAACAAGCTTAATAAAGTTGAACCGATGAGAAGAGCGTTGGATGAGCTCGAGGCTGGGACATGGTTTTCCGGTTTAAGAAGAGAGCAATCTCAATCGCGTGCAAATTTGCCAATCTTATCTATCCAAAATGGTGTGTTTAAATTTTTGCCGGTAATCGATTGGACGAATAAAGATGTTCACTATTACCTAGAAGAGCATGGTCTCGCTTATCACCCGCTTCGAGAGCAGGGTTACCTTTCTGTTGGAGATACACATACAACTAAGAAGTGGGAACCGGGTATGACTGAAGAGGAAACTCGTTTTAATGGGTTGAAACGCGAATGTGGTCTCCATGAAGATGATGGAGAGCAATATGGTTCTGGGATTTAGACTCGTTGCCATTTAAAAAGCTGCCATGAGGCAGCTTTTTTGTTTTCTAGGATGAAAATTAGATCAATTGTGGATAAGTCTGTGGTTATTTTGTAAGTACTCTGTAGTTAAACTTGCACAAATAAGGCTTTGAGTGTTTATTCGCCATGTGATCGTTATTTTTGCATCTTTCTTTAATAAACACTTGCCAATGTGATGAACATCTCTATAATGCCGCCTCACTGACACGGCAGACGCCACAAGGCTTCAGCGCAGAATGTTAGTAAGGCAACTAGCTTTAAGCGATAATTCGCTCCTACTTTTAGAAAGTAGAAATTAATTTGCAAAAGTGTTTGACACTGAGAATTAAATCGCTAGAATGGCCGCCTCTTCCGAAGTGATGTAAGTCACAACGAAGAGAAGCTCTTTAACAATTTAAACCTATCAATCTGTGTGGGCACTCGTTGATGAATATCAAAACGTTTTATCTTCTCTTTTAATTAAGAGAAGTAAAACAGATTCCTCGGAATCAACTTTGGTTTCAATGAACTGAGTGACCAATACGAATAACTACTTTCTCTTGTAGAAAGAAAGTATTTGGCACAGTCAATTCATTATCTTTCTGTTGGAAAGATAATAGCTTTAGAATTACTTTTTGTAGTTTTGAAGTCAGTATTCATTGAGCCGACAAAATCTTAAATTGAAGAGTTTGATCATGGCTCAGATTGAACGCTGGCGGCAGGCCTAACA
>NZ_JBGONQ010000041.1:0-36357 GCF_041439145.1 Vibrio sp. 1F255
ATATTCATCAACGAGTGCCCACACAGATTGATAGGTTTAAATTGTTAAAGAGCTTAACTTCTTGAGCGTTCCTTTTAAGTAAGGAGACTCTCGAAGTGGACGGCCATTCTAGCGAATTAACATTCAGTGTCAAACACTTTTTGAAAATTAATTTTTTGTCGCTTTCCGTCTTACTGATTCTTACTGAAGCCTTGTGGCGTCTGCCGTCTCAGTGGTGTCGCATTATAGGGAACCCTCTCAGCTTAGCAACTACTTTTTCATAAAAAATGAATAAATAGGGGTTAACTGCCTAATAGTTCACCTAAACGTAAAAAAGAGAGCATTTCTGCTCTCTTTTTGCTCAAAACCTAAGGGTATTGTTAGATAAATGCGTAAGCATCAGCGTACATATGGTCACGCTTTGCTTCTTTATTCTGAGTAAATAGGTCTCTTGCAGCGCCCGCCATTTCAAAACGACCTGCAATATAGATATCGAAATCAGCTAATGATTCGAAACTTTGCGTAATAGCCTCAAGCACATTACCTGTTTGGCCATGCCAAACTTCCGGTGCTTCTTCTACTACCGGTACAAAGTGCACATTGCTATGCTTTTCTGCAATGCCAACCAACTCTTCTTTAGCATATAACTGGCACTCATCTTTTGCGCCCCAGTATAGGTAGATCTCTTTCGAGCTATTTTGCGCGATGCAGTGATCAAGAATAGAGCGCACGTAGCTGAAACCCGTGCCACCAGCAATAAGTAATAGAGGGCGATCGCTTTCTTCTTTGATCCAAGCATCTCCGTGTGGAGCATCAATCGCAATATCGCCATCTTCAGCTTGTGCCTTCTTCATCGCTTCAACCACTTCTAGTGCGTAAGCGTTGTGCTCGGCAGCACCAATGTGCAGCTCAAGCTCACCTTCGTGGCGGCAAGGGCTACTTGCGATAGAGAATGGGCGCTTATCTTTCTCGCCCATTTCAACCATCAGGTACTGGCCCGCTTTAAAAGCGACCGGTGTTTCTGGGTGAAGTAGGATTTGGTAAGTATTACAAGCCAAAGGCTCGATAGACTTCACTTTACATTTAATAGTCATGTTCTTCCTCTTACTAACCCTTAATCGGCAAAGGTTAGAACTAAATTACTTTCTGCAAATGCTTGGCAAGCAAAAATCCAGCCTTGTTGCTGCTCTTTCTCTGTGAGCATGGGTTCAAGGTGGTAACTCACTTGCCCTTCTAATTTTTTGCACATACACATTGCGCATGCGCCAACTTGGCAACGGTTTGGGAAATAGATATCGCTGTTGAGCGCAGCATCCAAGACCGTTTGCCCTTTTTCTACTGTGAAACTGATGTTTTCTGGGTATAAGACTACTTGGTAGCTCATGAAATTCCTAGCTGTTCCCAGATGCTATCAATCTTTTTCACAACATCAGGATCTTTTGTGATTGGTACACCCCACTCACGCAGGCATTCACCTTCCCACTTATTGGTCGCATCGAGACCCATTTTTGAGTGTCCAGTTTCGTTCTGCAGGAATAACGTATCTCTCGCCGGATCCATTCTTGTCGTTACAGCCCAAATGATGTCATTCCAATCACTCACATTGACATCGCCATCACACACGATAACAAACTTGTTCTCATCAAATTGAGACCAAACCGCTTCCATGATTTTCTTACCATTACCGGCAGCTTGCTTATCAATAGACACCACAACCATGCTGGCATTGTCGTTTTGCAGGTGAACATCAATAATTTCAGGATGAACCTTGGTTAACTCAGCCAAGCTACCCTCAATATGTTCACTATTTACAGGTGCTGTTTGGACATCTGGCGATAACGCTAACTCTGCGTCCCACTTCTTAGTAATATCTAGACCCATCTTAGAACCTAACCCAACCACGGGTGAGGCAAAATCCAATGAATCGATCGGCGTGTTCTCTATCATCAGGCTATCGCGTGACGGATCCATATGTTCGCACATCGCTGCGGTTACTTGAGACCAATCACGTGCATTCACATCTTCATCACACACCAATACAAATTTGGTGTACATGAATTGGCGTAAGAAAGACCATACACCCATCATCACTCGCTTAGCGTGACCTGGGTATTGCTTCTTCATGGTCACGACTGCCATTCGGTACGAACAACCTTCAGGCGGTAGATAGAAATCTTCAATCTCTGGGAACTGCTTTTGAAGAATAGGCACAAACACTTCATTTAGCGCAACACCCAATACCGCTGGCTCATCAGGTGGACGGCCAGTATAGGTGCTGTGATAGATAGGGTTCTCGCGCATGGTTACATGAGTAATAGTAAACACATGGTGCTTTTCTTTCTCGTTGTAGTAACCAGTATGATCTCCGTAAGGCCCTTCATCTGCGAATTCATTCGGGTCGATGTAACCTTCCATCACGATTTCTGCACTTGCGGGAACTTCTAAGTCGTTGCTGATTGATTTAACGACCTCAGTTTTACTACCACGTAGTAAGCCTGCAAACGCGTACTCAGATAAACTATCCGGCACTGGCGTAACCGCACCAAGAATGGTGGCAGGATCAGCACCAAACGCTACCGATACTGGGAATGGTTTCCCAGGGTTAGTTTCCATCCAATCACGCAGATCCAATGCTCCACCACGGTGGGCTAACCAACGCATGATGATTTTATTCTTGCCGATCTTCTGCTGACGATAGATACCTAAGTTTTGGCGTTTCTTGTTTGGACCACGAGTAACCGTTAAACCCCATGTTAGCAATGGCGCGACATCATCAGCCCAACAGCTCATCACAGGGATTTTATCTAGGTCGACGTCATCGCCTTGCCATACCACTTGTTGGCAAGCCGCTTTGCGAAGGCGTTTAGCTGGCATGTTTAAGACTTGCTTAAACACAGGTAGTTTATCAAGAGCGTCTTTAAAGCCTTTTGGTGGCTCAGGTTCTTTTAGGTAAGCAAGCAACTTGCCCACTTCACGCAGTTCTTTGACTTCTTGACGTCCCATACCAATAGCAACCCGATTAGGTGTACCAAATAGATTGGTCAAAACGGGCATGTCATAGCCTACTGGATTTTCAAACAAAAGAGCCGGGCCACCAGCACGTAGAGTACGGTCGCTAATTTCGGTCATTTCGTAGTCTGGATCGACTGGGTGAGAAATGCGTTTCAACTGACCAATACTTTCAAGATGGTCGATAAAATCACGTAAATCTTTAAAACTCATAGGACTTCTACATGCTGATTATTCTGCGCTCAGTATATCAAAAAGGGTGACGCTGAGGTCCCCCTTTTTAGTGTGGTTATTGAGAGGCAAAATCCACTTTACGGTAATGCTTGCTCGATCAAAGAACTCTTCACCTGAGGGTTGTCATTGACGAGATCTTGCAACCATCGCGTATGACCTTGTTTGGCGAGTTCACGCGCAACTAATGGTGCTTCATCAGCAATCGCCATCCTAGAGACAAGGAACAGCTTCACCTCTTCTGATAACGGGTTAACTTTGGTAAGCAAAGTAATCGCTTCATCTTTCAAACGCGGGTTCTTAGTCGCTGCCATCACCTGTTCAAGCGCGAACGTTTGTTTGGTTTCAGCAAGGCGAACTAGCTCAGCTTGGCTATGATAATCGGCCTTCATTCGCCATAGAATTTTGTAAACCTCTGGGTCTTCGCTCACTTGCGCTAATCGAACCACCACCTCAGTAGAAGGTAACCAACTAACAATAGAAGATGCGGTGAGTTGCTTAGTTAGGTAATCAACCGCTTCAGGAGACAAACTGTCTAGCTCTCTAATGAGCAACGCTTCTCGCGTTTGAACTTGATGTTCAGATCCAGATAACCACTCTTTTAGGTCGAGTTCCTGTTTCTCTGCATCTAGCACAAATACCAATGTCTTCTGATCTTGACGCCATTGTTTAATAAGGCGATTAGCAATTGAAGGGTAATTAAAGGCAGGTACCGTAAACTCATAGCCATCGCCACGTTCTAAGACTTGATAAGTGGGCGTGATAGCAAGTTGCTGCTCGATGAAGATAGACATCTTGGGTGTGAGTACGATTTTTTGCTGTTCAAGCTTCTTCAAGAGTTGGTAACGAGCCACCTCTTGCTGGGGAAATGTCAGGCGCTCAAGCGCAAAGCGTAGCGAATTGACTTCGTCACGTACGACAAGCTCTAGTAGTTCAGCAGTTTTCAGTTTTACTTGATCATTCTCAAGCCAAGACTCTACTGTAAGTGGAGACATCTCGGTGGCATAGCTCATACCAACCGGTGAAAATAACAGTGAAGTAGACAGGAGTAATGATGACAACAGTCCATGTTGCATTTTAACGTCCTTGTAACACTTTTGCTCATTCTGCAAGCTGGCGCTACAAAATGCAAATAAAAAGCGCCACCCGAGGGCAGCGCTTATTAAATACGATCAGCTAATCAATATTACTGACGACGCATTGCGTCAAAGAACTCATCGTTCGTTTTCGTCATTGCTAGCTTGTCGATAAGGAATTCCATTGCGTCGATTTCGCCCATTGGGTGAACAATCTTACGCAGGATCCACATCTTCTGTAGTTCATCGTTCTTGGTAAGAAGCTCTTCACGACGAGTACCAGAGCGGTTGAAATCAATCGCTGGGAATACGCGTTTTTCAGCAATCTTACGGTTAAGGTGCAGTTCCATGTTACCTGTACCTTTGAATTCTTCGTAGATAACTTCATCCATCTTAGAACCAGTATCAACCAGTGCTGTTGCGATGATCGTTAAGCTACCGCCTTCTTCTACGTTACGTGCCGCACCGAAGAAACGCTTTGGACGATGTAGAGCATTCGCATCAACACCACCAGTAAGAACTTTACCTGATGAAGGAATCACAGTGTTGTAAGCACGAGCTAGACGAGTAATAGAATCCAGTAGGATAACTACATCTTTCTTGTGTTCAACAAGGCGCTTCGCTTTCTCGATAACCATTTCTGCAACTTGTACGTGGCGAGATGCTGGCTCATCGAATGTTGAAGCAACTACTTCGCCTTTAACTAGACGCTGCATTTCTGTTACTTCTTCTGGACGCTCATCGATAAGTAGAACCATTAGTTCACACTCAGGATGGTTACGTGCAATGCTTTGAGCAATGTTTTGCAGAAGCATTGTCTTACCCGCTTTAGGCGGAGCAACAATCAGACCACGCTGACCTTTACCAATTGGAGATGCAAGGTCAAGAATACGAGCCGTAATATCTTCAGTCGCACCATTACCCGCTTCCATCACCATACGTTCGTTAGCGTGAAGAGGAGTAAGGTTTTCGAAAAGAATCTTGTTACGTGCGTTGTCTGGCTTGTCGTAGTTAACCGTGTTTACTTTAAGCAGTGCAAAGTAACGCTCACCGTCTTTAGGTGGACGGATTTTACCGCCAATAGAGTCACCTGTACGTAGGTTAAAACGACGAATTTGGCTTGGTGATACGTAGATATCATCTGGGCCAGCCAGGTATGAACTGTCGGCGCTACGTAGGAAACCAAAACCGTCTTGAAGAATTTCTAGAACACCATCACCAAAGATGTCTTCACCACTTTTTGCATGCGCTTTAAGGATGGAGAAGATAATGTCTTGTTTTCTTAGGCGAGCTTGATTTTCAAGACCTAAGCTTTCGCTAAGTTTAACAAGCTCAGACACAGGTCTGTTCTTCAGTTCAGTAAGATTCATAGTGGTGGAAGTTTGTTTAGTCAAAATAGGATCTGTTTTCTTAAGTTAAGAAGGATTTGGTCACAGGATCGACCAAGAAGAGAAATTCGTTCAATTAACGTGCGATAAATTAGCACTAAAACTAAGACTAGTCCATAGCTTAGAAAAAACAAAACCGCGCATTTGTTAACTGCACGGTTTCTTTTCAAATGCTGACCTGATTAAAGGTTAGCGTCTAAGAACTCTTTAAGTTGAGTTTTAGATAATGCACCAACTTTAGTCGCTGCTACGCCGCCATCTTTGAAAAGAAGTAGCGTTGGAATACCGCGAATACCAAACTTTGGTGGAGTACCAGCATTTTGGTCGATATTTAATTTACCGATTGTGAGCTTGCCTTCGTACTCGTCTGCGATTTCATCAAGAATCGGCGCAATCATTTTACATGGACCACACCATTCTGCCCAAAAATCAACAAGAACAGGGCCTGCAGCATTGATTACATCGTTATCAAAACCGTCATCAGTTAGCTGCAAAATCTTATCACTCATCTTCCACTCCAATGTATTTTTTAGAACTGGTTGGATGATAACCAGTAAATAGATGCCCTATTGGAATGTATTTACTTTCGTATTGCAAGCTTAAGCTGATATTCTATAGCAATGAAAAAGACGCATATCACAGAGCAAAAGTTCGCCGACTTGGATTTACTTCCGCAAGTCATTGAAGGATTGGAGAAAAAAGGGTTCGATTATTGTACCCCTATCCAAGCCTTGGCGCTCCCGGTACTGCTCACCGGCCAAGACATTGCAGGCCAGGCCCAAACGGGTACTGGTAAAACGCTTGCGTTTCTTACTGCTACTTTTAACCACCTGCTAAAAACATCTGAGCATGAAGGGCGTAAGCCTAACCAGCCACGTGCGATTATTATGGCACCAACGCGTGAACTCGCGATTCAGATCTACAACGATGCTGACTCTCTGGTTGAAAGCACAGGTATCAAGGCAGCACTTGCTTACGGTGGCGAAAGCTACGACAAGCAACTAGGTAAAATCGAAGAAGGCGCAGATATCTTAATTGGTACGACTGGCCGCATCATCGATTTCTACAAGCAGAAGGTATTTAACCTTAACCACATTCAAGCTGTTGTTCTTGACGAAGCTGATCGCATGTTCGATCTTGGTTTCATCAAAGACATCCGCTTCTTGTTCCGCCGTATGCCTGAGCCAAAAGATCGCCTGAACATGCTGTTCTCTGCGACATTGTCTTACCGCGTACAAGAGCTAGCGTTCGAACACATGCACAACCCTGAGCATGTTGTTGTTGAGCCAGAGCGTAAAACAGGTCACCGCATTCAGGAAGAACTGTTCTACCCATCAAACGAACACAAAATGGCACTGCTGCAGACTCTAGTTGAAGAAGAGTGGCCAGAGCGCGCTATCATCTTCGCTAACACTAAGCACAAATGTGAGTCTGTTTGGGGTCACCTAGCTGCAGATGGTCACCGTGTTGGCCTGCTAACTGGCGATGTTCCTCAGAAGAAACGTGAAAAGATTCTTGAGCAATTCACTAAAGGTGATGTTGACCTGCTTGTCGCAACCGACGTTGCAGCACGTGGTCTACACATTCCTCAAGTAACACACGTATTCAACTTCGACCTACCTGATGACTGTGAAGATTACGTTCACCGTATCGGCCGTACAGGTCGTGCTGGTGCAAGTGGTCACTCGATCAGCTTTGCTTGTGAAGATTACGCAATCAACTTGCCACCAATCGAAGAATACATTGAGCACGCGATCCCTGTGTCTGACTACGATGCTTCTGCACTGCTAGAAGATCTACCAGCACCATTGCGCTTACGTACACGTAACCCGCAACAACGCCGCTCAAACAACAATGGCCCACGCAACGGGAACCGTAAACCAAACCAGAACCGTCGCCCACGCCAACCGCGTCATAACAAGGAAGCTTAGTCGCTTATGAGTCAAACAGTGTCACCCCCGCTTTACGCTGCAATCGACCTCGGGTCGAACAGTTTTCATATGCTCGTTGTGCGTCATATCGATGGCAGCGTACAAACCATGGCTAAAATTAAGCGCAAAGTGCGTTTAGCTGCAGGCTTAGATGAAAATAATGCGCTTAGTACAGAAGCCATGCAGCGCGGTTGGGACTGTTTGAGTCTCTTTGCAGAGCGACTTCAAGATATTCCGAAAGAAAATATCCGCATTGTCGGTACAGCGACCCTACGTACTGCTATCAATGTGGATATATTTCTAGAGAAAGCGAACCAGATCCTTGGTTACGACATCAATGTTATCTCCGGAGAAGAAGAAGCTGCGACTATCTATAAAGGCGTAGCACACACTTCTGGTGGCAGCGGCCGCCGACTGGTTGTTGATATTGGTGGCGCAAGCACCGAGATGATCATTGGTGAAGGCTTCTCAGCGAAAGCACTAACCAGCCTAAAGATGGGCTGTGTTACTTGGCTTGAGCGCCACTTTAAAAACCGCCAATTAACCGCTACCAACTTTAACAACGCCATTGAAGCGGCGAAGTCGACGTTGACTCCTATCCTAGATAGCTACACTGATATCGGATGGGATGTGTGTGTGGGCGCCAGCGGTACCGTTCAAGCACTGCAAGAGATCATGTTGGCGCAAGGCATGGATGAAGTGATTACTCATGCCAAACTTAAGCGTCTACAGAAACAAGCGATGATTACTGAGCGCTTGGAAGAGCTAGAAATCGAAGGACTTACCCTTGAACGCGCATTAGTGTTCCCGAGTGGCCTTTCCATTCTTATTGCTATTTTTGAGTTGCTTGAAATAGATTCAATGACACTCGCAGGCGGCGCACTCCGTGAAGGCCTAGCCTACGAGATGGTTGATGAGCTTCGCCAAGAAGATATCCGAGCGCGTACCATTAAGAGTGTTCAATCACGCTACCAAATGGACGTAAGCTACGGTGAACAAGTTGCTGTAGTCGCACAAACGCTGCTAGACCAAGCGGGCGCCGAAGCGTGGGTTTCAGAACCTCAAGCTGGTGTGCTATTGCAAACGGCAGCTAAGCTTCACGAGATTGGTTTAACCATCGATTTCAAAAAAGGCGGTGAGCACAGCGCTTATCTGCTGCAAAACTTAGACCTACCTGGCTTTACTCGAGCGCAAAAGCACTACTTGGGTGAGTTAACTCGTCGCTACCGTGAACAGTTAACCTCATTACCAGAGCAACACGCTATCTCAGGCACCAGCAGCAAGCGTATTTTACGTATTCTGCGTTTGGCTATTTTGTTAACTCACCGTCGTAACCCAGCGCTAGAGCCTGAGTTCAAACTGACGACGAATGACAACAATCTAACCCTAACGCTTTCTAAGCAATGGTTAGCTGACAATCCGCTGACCGCTGCAGAGCTAGAGATCGAGTCGAATAGACAAACCGATATTGGCTGGCCATTGAATATTAAATGCCTCTGATATTAGTATCTGACGCTAGAAATTAAAAAAAGCCCAAGTTAGTAGACTAACTTGGGCTTTTTCTTATCGCTGCATTAATGCTTTGTGTTACAAATCTCAAACTTAAGCGTTCACGCCTGTCGCTTTAAAGTCAGGGTTCACTGCGGTTAGCTTTCTAACAATGTAGTTAAGAAGCACGCCGTACATAGGCACGAACAAGCCTAAGCTGATGATAAGTTTGAATCCGTAATCGACTAAGGCAATCTCAGTCCAATGCTCGGCCATAAATGGATCTGGGCTTTGGTAGAAAGCAATCGCAAAGAATGCGATGGTATCAATGGCATTACCGAATAACGTTGAGCATGTTGGGGCTACCCACCACTGTTTAAGCTGACGTAGGCGGTTAAAAACATGTACATCCAAGATCTGACCCAGTAAATAAGCCATGAAGCTCGCCGCGGCGATACGTGCAACAAACAAGTTGAACTCACCTAGTTGGCTAAAGCCTTGGAATGAACCTTCAAAGAACACCACTGACAAGAAATAAGAAACGGCCAGAGCTGGTAGCATCACTAAGAAAATGATTTTACGGGCAAGCTGCGCGCCAAAAATGCGTACGGTCAGATCGGTCGCTAGGAAGATAAACGGGAAAGTGAAAGCACCCCAAGTGGTGTGCATACCGAAGACGGTAAAAGGTAGCTGAACCAGATAGTTGCTTGACGCAATAATCACCAAATGGAACAAAACTAATAGTGCTAAGGCTTTGCGCTGTTGCGCAGGGGTAAAGTTACTCATGCTGTACCTTTTTAGTTTGGTTTGGGGGTGAGGGAACCCAAATCGAGTCATTTCTTCGAATAATCCAAGAAAGCTCTTACCAATAATGTGAATTAAAAAATGTATCTAAAAATTGCTCTGCTGAGCGGCGGGCGATTATACATTAATCAATATTGGCTGCAACGGTGAGAACAAACGCAAACGTTTATTCTCACTTTTATTGGTGAATAGCTCTAGAAGCTGTGTTTTAGAAGAGATGCCAAAAGTTAAAAACCGCGCTTGAAAAGCGTCGCGAGATAATCAAACTCTTCTCGGCTTTCTTCAGCGTTTAACGACTCAAACCAAATTGATTCACTGTAATGTTCGGACTTTAAGAACATTCGGCAATCTTCAAAATCAATCAACCAAGAATGCATATCGGCGTCCCATTGCTTTTCAACAACTGACGCTGACAACAACGCCACCAGCTTTTCACCTAGCACTTCATAAGAATCAAAATCAAAACTTGGAGACGTAATCAATAAACGCCCTTCCTCAGCTAAATACTCTCTTAAGCCAAATTCTGTTTGTGTTGTCATGTCCCTATCAACCTTATTCTTTTTCTATTAGTTAGACGTTTCTCGCAAACTAGCCGTGTGTGGTGATGTGTTCTTGAATCAGATCTAGGAATGGGTCTGCGTACTTATCGAGTTTACGTTGACCGACACCGTTGACTGCCAGCATTTCTCCGTATGAAGTAGGTAGTATTTCAGCCATATCAATCAAGGTCGCGTCACTGAATACCACATATGGTGGCAAGCCATCTTCATCAGCAATCGACTTACGCAGCTTACGCAGTTTCGCAAACAGCTTCTTATCGTAATTCTTGCTGCTTAACTTATCGGACTTAGCATTACGCACCGCTGTATCTAAACGAGGAACAGCCAATTCCAAAGACATCTCACCGCGCAGCAGCGGGCGGGCTTCTTCTGTTAGCTGTAAAGTTGAGTTACGAGTGATGTTCTGGAACAGCAAGCCTTTATGAATCAGCTGACGGAAGATACTGATCCAGTAATCATGACTGTGATCGCGGCCAATACCGTAGGTAGATAGCTTATCGTGACCATTATCGCGGACACGGATGTTCTGCATGCCTCGCATTACTTCGACCACGTAGCCCATACCAAATGACTGATTCACACGGTACACACAAGACAACGCCTTCTGTGCTTCTTGGGTCGCGTCAAAGTGTTTTGGTGGATCTAAGCAGATATCGCAGTTGCCACATTGCTTCTCGCGATATTCGCCAAAATAGTTAAGCAGAACCTGACGACGACACGTTTGCGCTTCAGCAAAGGCACTCATCGCATTCAGCTTGTGCATCTCAACTTGTTTCTGTGGGCCTTCTTCTTTCTCATCTAGCATACGACGCAGCCAACCCATATCAGCCGGGTCAAACAACATCATCGCTTCAGCAGGCAAACCATCACGACCTGCACGGCCTGTCTCTTGATAGTAAGACTCGATATTACGTGGAATATCAAAGTGCACCACGAAACGTACGTTGGGTTTGTTGATGCCCATACCGAAAGCCACAGTCGCGACCACGATCTGAATATCATCGCGTTGAAAGGCTTCTTGAACGTAAGCACGCTCATCGGTGTCCATACCAGCGTGATAACCCGCGGCGCGAATACCGTTATTGCACAGCTTCTCGGTCACCATCTCCACTTTCTTACGGCTACCACAGTAGATGATGCCGCAATTGCCCTTTTGTGTTTCTAGGTAGCGAACCACCTGTGACACGGGTTTGTGCTTCTCAACCAAGTTGTAGCGAATATTAGGGCGATCAAAGCTGCCTAAGTAAGTATGCGGGTCCAGGAGCTGTAAGCGCGAGATAATATCTTTGCGCGTCGCATCATCAGCGGTTGCTGTGAGCGCCATGTAAGGCACATGCGGGAAATACTGTTTAAGCTGACCTAATGATGCGTATTCAGGGCGGAAGTCGTGACCCCATTGAGAGATACAGTGCGCTTCATCGACTGCAATCATCGAAAGCGGTAAACCTTGAAGACGCTCGATAAAATCACGCATCAACACACGCTCTGGTGACACATACACCATTTTCAGCTGACCTGAGTTCATACGATTGAACACATTCAGCAATTGGTCACGTGGCATTGAAGAGTTAATACACTCAGCGGCAACACCATTGGCCTTCAATTGGTCGACTTGGTCTTTCATCAACGAGATCAGCGGTGAGATAACCAGAGTCAGCCCTTCACGAACCAAAGCCGGAATTTGGTAACACAGAGATTTACCACCACCGGTTGGCATAATCACCAAGCTGTCTTTGCCTTCAACGGCCAAATCAATGACCTCTTGCTGACCATCGCGAAAGCTTTGATAGCCGAACACATCTTGCAAGATGGTTTGCGCATCATTCGCGGGAGTTGGTATTTGCTCAGCAATCAGAGTGGCGGTCATTGTGGTTCCTAATCGAGGTATGAAATCAGCAAGCATCTTCGGCAAGCAAGTCGCACATTGTAGAGGGGAACGCTGGCGAATTAAACCGCAAATTGTTAGGTGAAAAGGGTTATCGCTCCTATACTGACCAACTCTCTTATAAATCTTATTAATAAGCACTCAGTGCTAGAGAAAGATGCATGACACAGGAAGAACAACAACGTACGCGCCAAGGAGTTTTGCTTGCCGTCGGCGCTTACACAATGTGGGGTATCGCCCCTATATATTTCAAATCTTTAAGTGACGTTTCCCCGTTAGAGATCCTCAGCCACCGTGTAGTATGGTCCTTTTTCCTACTCGCTTTCTTACTACACATTGGCCGCAGCTGGCGTAAAGTTCGTGACACCCTGACCTCAAAACCAAAAATGCTCTATTTGGTAGCGACGTCTATTTTGGTGGGTGCAAATTGGCTGATCTTTATCTGGGCGGTGAACTCCAATCACATGCTCGATGCCAGTTTGGGGTATTACATCAACCCGCTGATTAACGTATTGCTCGGAATGCTCTTCCTCGGTGAGCGCTTACGTAAGCTGCAATGGTTTGCTGTAGCTCTTGCTGCGATTGGCGTATTAATCCAATTGATTGCCTTCGGCTCAGTACCGATCGTCGCCATTGCCCTAGCCTTTAGCTTTGGTTTTTATGGCTTGCTGCGTAAGAAAGTCAGCTTAGAAGCGCAAACGGGTCTGTTCATTGAAACTCTGGTGATGCTGCCTCTCGCCGCAACCTACTTACTGTTTATTGCCGATAGCCCGACCTCAAACTTATCGATGAACCCGATGCAACTCAACCTGTTATTGGTTGCTGCCGGTGTGATCACCACGGTTCCATTACTGTGTTTTACTGGTGCTGCAACTCGCTTGAAGCTATCGACACTCGGTTTCTTCCAGTACATCGGTCCAAGTTTGATGTTCTTACTGGCGGTTCTGATTTACGGTGAAGCCTTTACCTCAGATAAAGCGATTACCTTTGCTTTCATATGGGGAGCACTGGTTATTTTCAGCTTTGATGGCCTGCGTAACAACAAGAAGAACAAACGCGCTAAACAGTGATACTGATCGTTTTTTACAAGACAATCCCTTAATACGCAGATAAGCTTGGTTGAATTGATGACTATTTGACCAAGCTTTTTTGTACCATGGATAAAGTCCACTACTACTCTACCCCAACAGAAGATATCAGCCTGATCCAAGCTCAATACCAAGAGTTTGCCTTTCAACGCCACTATCATTTGGACTTTCACATCGGCTTAATTACCCAAGGGCAGCAAAAGTTCGCCTACAAAGGGACGAGCCACCATGTCGGTGCAGGCCAAGTTGTTATCATGCCACCTGATGAGCTGCATGATGGGCACTCCAAACTCGATTCAGGTTATCAAGTCAGTGTGTTTGCAGTTTCTCCTCAATGGTTTCAAGATCTTGCCGATCCCAAGCAAAATGGTCACACATTAGGCTTTTCTGAGTTGATCCTCTCCGATCAAGCTGCGTTTTTACAATTACGCAACTTACACGGCCTGTTAATCAATCAAAGCATCAGCCAACTCGCTCAAGATTGCTTACCATTCGAGGGGTTCTCAACGATTGTCGATCGGTATGCAAAATTTGGATCGAAGAGTGACATCAAACTGGGTAATCAATCGATTAATACACTCAAAGACTATTTGATGGCGAATTTGGACCAGCCAGTGCGATTAGAACAACTGTCTGAGCTGTGCGGCTTAACCACAACTCAATTCCAACGCCACTTTAAGAACAGAATGGGCATCACCCCTTACGCGTGGCTGAGCCGTTTACGTATGGAACAGAGCATGCGCCTGATTAAATCTGGGATCTGTGGTACTAAAGTCGCGCACCAAGTAGGCTTCTATGATCAAGCACACTTCTCCAAGGCATTCAAAACCACATTCGGCGTACCACCCTCACAAATCAACTAAGTGTTGATAATTTACAATTGCTCGATTTCAAATCGCGGTAAGCTACGCTCAATACGATTACTTATTTAATAATAGCGGCAACGTTATTGAGAACTGACATGAACGAAGTCACCATACTGATCACCCTCGCCTCTATCCATTTCATCGCTTTGATGAGCCCCGGCCCTGACTTTGCGTTAGTCGTGCAAAATGCGACACGCCACGGCAGACAAACAGGCTTGTACATTGCGCTTGGTTTATCTTGCGGGATCTTACTGCATTCGTTGCTCAGCCTGACGGGAATCAGTTACCTAGTCCACCAGCAACCAACCCTATTTGCCATTATCCAGTTGGCTGGCGGTAGCTACTTGCTGTACTTAGGCTACGGTGCACTTAAAGCAACCTGGCAAATCATTCAGAACCACGACGATGACGACGATACCGTCAATGCCAAAGATCTGATTCTGACCAACAAGCGTCAGGCATTTTCGAAAGGGTTTGCGACCAATATTCTCAACCCAAAAGCTTTGGTGTTCTTTATTAGCTTGATGTCGAGCTTAGTGCCTGCCGACATGTCTCTATCAGGTAAAGGCTTTGCGCTTATTATCTTGTTTGGTCTGTCTCTGTTTTGGTTTTCACTACTGGCGTGGATGCTTTCGACTAAGGCTCTACAGAAGAAACTTAGCGAAGCAACGGTATACATCGATGGCTTATGTGGCGTGGTATTCAGCCTGATTGGCGCGAGTATTCTTTGGCAGTCGCTGTCCGGTTTAATCGCTTAAATTCGAATCAAGATTACAATTCGTTAACAACGCACTGGCTATCTAATCTTTCCGCTGCCAATCTAGCTCTGCATATTAAAAGGAGAAGATCATGCAGTGGAAAACAAAACTAACAACCCTCGCCACTTCTACCCTACTTTTTGCCTCTCACGTCAGTTGGGCAAATCAAGCTGCCGATTCCGTCGCACCCGAACAAAGTAGTGGTTTAGAAACCAAACAACTCGTTAAAGCCAACGATTGGATGGTCACCGCAGCCAACCCTCTTGCAACACAAGCCGGTGCTGATGTACTTGCCCGTGGTGGTAACGCAATTGACGCCATGGTTGCCGTGCAGCTTATGCTTGGCTTAGTGGAACCTCAGTCATCAGGTATTGGTGGCGGCGCGTTCCTTGTCTATTTTGATGGCAAAGACAAACAGCTCAAGACCTACGATGGCCGTGAAACTGCGCCACTTGATGCCACCCCACGTCTATTCCAAGACGAAAACGGACAACCGCTTAAATTCTATGATGCCGTGGTTGGCGGTCGTTCTGTTGCCACGCCGGGCACGGTACAATTGCTGTGGGACACTCACCAGAAATACGGCAAGCTCGAATGGGCATCACTGATTAAACCTATCGCTCAGTTAGCTGAAGAAGGTTTTATTATCAGCCCACGTTTAGCCACCTTGATCGAAAACGACCAAGAACGTCTGAGCCGCTTTGCGACAACTAAAGCCTACTTCTTCAATGCCGATGGCAGCCCGAAAGCCGCTGGCACGCAACTTAAGAACCCTGAATACGCGGCAACGTTACACGCTATCTCGAAGGATGGTGCTAAAGCTTTCTACCAAGGTGAGATTTCTGCCGACATCATTAACACAGTACAAACAGCGAAAGGTAACCCGGGCGTATTGGCACAGAAAGATTTCGACGCTTATTCGATCAAGCAGCGCGAACCGGTTTGTTCTGCTTATGAAAGCTACGATATTTGCGGAATGGGGCCACCAAGTTCAGGTGCGTTAACGGTTGGACAAATCCTTGCAATGACTGAGCAGTTTGACCTCAAATCATGGGGGCCAAACGACGCAAAATCTTGGCAAGTGTTAGCAGACGCTTCTCGCTTAGCCTTTGCAGACCGTGGTATGTACATGGCAGACCAAGATTATGTGCCTATGCCAACCCAAGGGTTAGTGAATACTGACTATTTGCAGGAGCGTGCTCAGTTAATTACCGCAGGTAAGGCATTAGACAGCGCACCTTCAGGCACCCCACCGTGGGATCATGCGATGCAGAGAAGCCAAGATGTTTCTATTGAGTTGCCGTCCACCAGCCACTTCAACATTGTCGATAGTGATGGCAATGTCGTATCGATGACCACCACCATCGAGAACGCATTTGGCTCACGCCTGATGGTAAGAGGATTCCTACTCAACAACGAACTGACCGACTTCTCATTCAAGACTCATAACGATGGCAAGCCTATCGCGAACCGACTTGAACCAGGTAAGCGTCCACGTTCTTCAATGGCGCCGACCATTATCATGCAAGACGATAAACCTTACATGGCAATTGGCTCTCCGGGAGGCAGCCGTATCATCGGTTATGTGGCACAAGCGATCATTGCTCACACCCAATGGGACATGGATATCCAACAAGCGATCAACCAACCACACTTCCTAAATCGCTTCGGTACCTTAGATTTGGAAAAAGGAACATCAGCGGAAAACTTCAAACCTGAGCTAGAAAAGATGGGATTTGAGGTCAACGTTCGCGATCTTAACTCGGGTTTACACGCTATTCGCATCACAAAAGATGGTCTAGAAGGTGCTGCAGACCCTCGTCGTGAAGGTGCAGCCATTGGTCAGTAGGGAATAATCCTCCCTTTTTACTCGCTGCCTTGTGCGAGATCTCTCACAAGGTAGTGAGTAAATATCGATATTTGATGACGAAATTAATCACCTCGACATCGTAACCAATTGAAATTAAAAGATACGTACATTTATCGTTCAAATAATTATATAGAAATTCGCTTATGCACCATTGCTGATAAATAAGGAATCGGTAATATGAATGGTGTCGGAAGGATGCTGACACGGAACAGGAAACGCCAAGGACTTGGTTATCTTCAGGATGAAGATTCGATTACTCAGGATGAATAATCGGCATGGATAGCGAAATGGACATTGAATGGACGCAATAGTAACTAGGATGGTTGCTACTAAGGAAAGACAATGGACACCTCTGGACGAGGAAAGGACTGAACATCAGGATGATGTAAAGGACACCGCTCAAGGAACAAGTGACGCGCGCTAACGAGGATTGTTGGCAGATCAGGATAAGATCAAGGACACCGCTAGGAAGGCGACGAAAGGAATACGCTGAAGGATAACAGCACACTATCATGGATTTGATGCATGGAGCACACTTAGTAGCCGGATTGCTGCGAGTAAGACTATAGACCCCGATGAGCGCAAGCTCTCGGGGTTTTTCTTTATCTGTCGTTTCACTTATTCCTCTCTCAAACAAATAAATCAAAGACCTTTAATTACAATTCTGACATTTAAAGCATTCACTTCTTAACCACTTCCGAGTAACGTAAGTCTTACTAGGCTCAACTAGTTTCATAACCATAATTAAACTAAGGACAAATTCATGTCACACGTTACCTTCAAAGGCGCTGTTGTACCACTAACAGGCACATTCCCACAAACTGGCGAACAAGCACCAAGCTTTGCACTGACTGCAGGCGACCTTTCTGAACTGACTCTTGCTTCTCTTGAAGGCAAGAAAGTGGTTCTAAACATCTTCCCAAGTATCGACACAGCAACTTGTGCAACGAGCGTACGTACGTTCAACGCAAAAGCAGCAGAACTTGAGAACACGGTTGTTGTTTGTATTTCTGCTGACCTACCGTTTGCTGCGGGCCGCTTCTGTGAACTAGAAGGCATTGAAGGCGTTCAACACGCTTCAACTTTCCGTTCTCCTACATTCGCATCAGACTACGGCGTAGCGATTGCTGAAGGTCCACTAGCAAGCCTAACAACACGTGCAGTTGTCGTTGTTGATGAAAAGGGTGTGGTAACACACAGTGAGTTGGTTGCAGAGATCACTGAAGAACCAAACTACGAAGCGGCACTTGAAGCACTGTAAGATCCCTTCTAGTCAGTCATGTATTATGACCGCTTAAAGCGGTACGCAATAAAAAAGAGCAGCCATTGGCTGCTCTTTTTGTTTTCAATAATGAACGGTTATTAGATGCTGAAGTAATAGATTAAAGCTGCTCTAAACGCGCGTAAGCCGTTACTAACCACTTAATCCCTTCACCATTAAACGCCACTTGAACTCGGCTTTGTGGGCCACTTCCTTCGAAGTTGATGATGGTGCCTTCACCAAACTTAGGGTGCTTCACGCGAGAGCCCAAGCTAAAGCCTGTTTCATTGAAGTTCTCTTTCACAGCGGTTTGGCTAAAGCGACCACTGCTTGCAGGGCGGCTGACTTGCGCTTTCATACGCACTTCATCCAGACAGGTTTCTGGCAGCTCACGAATAAAACGTGATGGCTTATGATATTTGTCCTGACCGTACAGACGACGCATCTCAGCATAAGTGATGTAAAGCTTCTCCATCGCACGGGTCATGCCTACGTAACACAGGCGACGCTCTTCTTCTAAACGCCCCGCTTCTTCGGCCGACATCTGGCTTGGGAACATGCCTTCTTCGACACCCACCATGAACACCATTGGAAACTCTAGGCCTTTAGCACTGTGCAAAGTCATTAACTGAACCGCATCGTCAAACTCATCGGCCTGACCTTCACCCGCTTCCAAAGCTGCGTGAGTTAAGAACGCCGTCAGCATGCTCATCTCATCCGCTTCTTCCGGCTTTTCAAACTGGCGCGTTGCCGTTACCAATTCTTCCAAGTTCTCGATACGTGCCTTCGACTTCTCACCCTTCTCTTGCTCGTACATAGCAAACAGACCCGACGATTTAATCACGTGGTCGGTTTGTTCATGCAGGCTAAGTTCCAACGTGTCATCTTCAAGCGCATTAATCAGCTCGATAAAACGACTTAATGCGCCCGCAGCACGACCGGGTAGCACTTGCTCCTCTATCAAAGCAACACTGGCTTCCCACATGGTTGCACCACGATCACGAGCAGCAAGACGAATCGTTTCTAACGTTTTATCACCCAAGCCACGCGTTGGCGTATTAACCACACGTTCAAACGCGGCATCATTACTGCGGTTGCTCATGAGGCGCATGTAGCTCAAGGCGTCTCTGATTTCTTGACGCTCGAAGAATCGCATGCCGCCGTAGATTCGGTAAGGTAGACCACCTTGAATCAAAGCTTCTTCAAGAACTCGAGATTGGGCGTTATTACGATAAAGCATCGCGGTATCTTCTAACGCACCGCCTTTCTCTTGCCACTCTTTGATTTTGCTGACCGTGAAACGTGCTTCATCTAGCTCGTTATAAGCTGAGTACACAGAGATTGGCTCGCCATCGTTACCATCGGTCCACAGCTCTTTACCCATACGTTCGGTGTTGTTCGAGATAAGCTCGTTCGACGCCTGCAGAATGGTTTTAGTTGAACGGTAGTTTTGTTCAAGTCGAACCGTCGAAGCACCTGGGAATTCATCCAAGAACTTCTGAATATTTTCGATCTTCGCACCACGCCAACCATAGATAGATTGGTCATCATCGCCTACGATCATCACGCGACAATCTGGGCCAGCCATCATGCGAAGCCAAGCGTATTGGATGTTGTTGGTATCTTGGAATTCGTCGACAAGGATATGCTTAAAGCGTGCTTGGTAGTGCTCTCGGATGTGTTTCTTATCGCGTAATAGTTCATGCGATCTCAGCAAGATTTCCGCAAAGTCGACCAAACCAGCACGGTCACATGCTTCTTGGTAAGCAGAATAGATCTTTAACCACGTTTGAGTTATTGGATCATGGTAGGCGTCAATGTGACTTGGGCGTAACCCCTCGTCTTTCTTGCCATTGATCCACCAAGAAGCTTGCTTAGCAGGCCACTGCTTTTCATCGAGGTTTTGCGCCTTGATTAAGCGGCGTAGCAAACGAATCTGATCATCAGAATCAATGATCTGGAAATCTTCTGGCAGTTTTGCATCTAGGTAGTGAGCTCGAAGAATACGGTGACAAATACCATGGAAGGTACCGTTCCACATGCCTGACGAACTACCCATCATCAACTCTTCAATACGACCACGCATCTCTGCTGCCGCTTTGTTGGTGAAGGTAACCGACATAATAGAGAACGGTGATGCTTGCTCTACGCTTTGCAGCCAAGCGATACGATGCACCAACACTCGCGTTTTACCACTGCCTGCACCTGCCAGAATAAGTAGGTTTTCTAAAGGTGCCGCGACCGCCTCACGTTGTTTATCGTTTAGGCCATCGAGTAAAAGCGAAGGATCTATCATTGGATATGCTCACTACTGGGTATTTATACATAAAAGTTGATTATAACCTAAACACTAGGCTGCGTTTAGGATAATAAGAAGAAAAAACAATCAAAAATTAACATCATTAATTCAATAACTTAAGAGATGAAACATCATTAATATTGATAATTTTTATAATACCGTGAAATTATTTCCCGGTTGTTCCAATCCTTTTTAGTAAGCAAGTTAACAATCCATTAACCTGCGATATGAAAATACTATTAAGTCCTAGAGGGAATGACTATGAAAAATTCTAATCTTGCTGTTACAGCTGCAATCACAAGTGTACTAGCGTTCGGCGGTGCAGTTCTTACATCAGCACCTGCGGAAGCAGCAGCAAAAGAAAAATGCTACGGCGTGGCAAAAGCTGGCCAAAATGATTGTGCAACCAAAACAAGCTCATGTGCGGGTACAGCAAAAGAAGACAACCAATCCGATGCGTTCGTAGTCGTACCTAAAGGGCTATGTGGCAAATTATCAGGTGGTAACACTCAATCATCATAATTGAGCTGCTTAGTATGGTGAGCTGACATTCAGCTCACCTCCACTTCTTGTTAGGAGAATCGTTGTGACTCAAACTCTTCACCCCTACGCAGGGGTTGGCCTTAGAACACCGCACTTGGACTTCTTTAGCCAAAATCCAGCCTTAGTAAGTTGGTTAGAAGTTCACAGCGAGAACTACTTCTTAGCTCAATCACCGCAACGACAACAACTCAGAGAAATTCGTCACGCACACAACATCAGTTGTCACGGTGTTGGGTTGTCGCTAGGTTCTGTTGAGCGCATCAATCAACATCATCTTGTGCAATTAAAAGAGCTCATTGATGATATCGAACCCTTCTTGGTTTCTGATCATCTCAGTTGGAGTCAGACAGGTGGTCATTACTTCAATGACTTGCTACCGCTGCCTTACACAGAAGAAGCATTGGAAGTCTTCTGTCGTAATGTCATCGAGGTTCAAGACAGCTTGCAACGCCCGATGTTGATTGAGAACCCATCGAGCTACCTATCCTTCAAGCATTCTACTATTCCTGAGTGGGAGTTTTTGGCTGAGGTACAAAAGCGTACTGAGTGTCGCCTACTGCTCGATTTCAATAATATTTTCGTCTCATCTTTTAATCATGGCTTTAGTTGTGAAGAGTACTTAAACGGAATACCAGCAGACAAAGTTGAAGAGATTCACTTGGCAGGTTTTACCAAAAAGAAGCTTGAACAAGGTGAGATCTGGATAGACACACACAGTAAACCTGTCTGTGACGAAGTGTGGAAACTCTACACTGACTGGGTTGCACAACATGGTTTGCGCCATACCTTGATTGAGTGGGATCTCGATATCCCAGAGCCACAAGTTTTATTGGCTGAAGCAACCAAAGCCAGTGATATCTTGTATCAACACGACAAGTTCAACCAAAGGAGTCGCGCCTCATGAGCCACTCCCTAGCAGAGGTTCAATTGGAGTTTGCTAACGCCCTACGCTATCAAAACAATGGTGAGTACTGCGACATAGTGAGCGACCATTTTACCGATGAACAACGCATCCAGATTTACCGTAATAACTTTGTGATCAGCTTGAGCGAAGTTCTGGCAGCAACCTACCCACTCACTGAAATGTTGGTTGGTGAAGAGTGCTTCCAACAGATGGCTCGTCAACATGTCTTACATTATCCATCGACCTCTGGTGATGTCAGTGGTTACGGTGAACACTTTGAACAGACTATCCAAGCCTTTCCTGCCGTTATTGAGGCTGCACCTTATCTCGGTGAAGTGGCTTTGTATGAATGGCAGAAAGATAGCTTGGTAAGGTTTTCGTCACAAGCAGATGTCGACCAGAGACCTCTTTCTTGCCTTGCAGATGTACCACAAGAGCAACAAGGCGCTTTAGTCTTTCATCTCAAAGATTCAATAACACTGATTCATTCTAGTTACACGATTATCGCGCTTGAACACGCCATCTATCAGCAGCAACTTGATGGGCTAGACATCAACCAAGCTGAATTTGGGGTGTTAATCCGAGCTGAGAATTCACAGGTTGAGAGCCATAGTTTGAGTGAAGAGAGCCACCAATTCCTCACTGAATTGCAATCAGGTCGAACACTCTCAGCAATCGATCCTTTATTACTACAACATCTGAATACTGTTATGGCGCTAAACGTCATCTCAGGTTTTTCAATCAATGCCGAATTGGAGGCATAACATGGATAACAACACAGTCACGAACATGATGGCTCAATACGACAGTTTGATTGAGAAATCACAGGCACTTTTTGTTCCAGTGCTTCTACTATTTTGTCGCCTTTGGGTGGCGTGGGTATTCTTTAATTCTGGACTCACCAAGATAGCTACTTGGGATAGCACGCTTTACTTGTTTGAATTGGAATACCAAGTGCCACTGCTACCTTGGGAATTGGCTGCTTACATGGGCACTGCCGCTGAGTTAATTCTACCGATGTTTTTAGCGCTCGGTTTATTAACACGACCTATGGCTGCGGTGTTGTTCGTTTTCAATATCATTGCTGTCGTGTCTTACCCTGTATTGTGGGATCAAGGCTTCTACGATCATCAGCTTTGGGGGTTAATGATTCTTATCGTTGTCGTGTGGGGCGCAGGACCATTCTCACTTGATAGAGTTTTGAAAGCGCAGTTCAGGAATTAAAATAAGTTTTCACCTCTTTTGAACTGCTAAAGCTAAATGCTACAGCCCAAACGCAAGAAACCACTCAATTGAGTGGTTTCTTTTTTAACTGGGATAAGCTTACTTATTTAGAAAAGCTTGTAGCTCTTCAGCAGAGATGCCTTGCTCTGCAAGTTCTTTTGCCAATAGCTGAACCTGCTCACCCTTACGAGACTCTACCACACGCTGAAATTGGTAAATGATATCTCGCAAAGTATCGATTGGAACTTGTTTTGCCGCACTGCGAATACGCTCTTCACTTTGGTTGCCTAGCTCTTTAAGCAGTTTACCAAACATGACCTTTTCAGGTGCATCTTCCATTTGTTCTAAGACGCGCGCCATTTCGTAGGTTGTTAATGACATTACAGTATTTTCCGTTGGGGACTAACGTTTCAATGAGTGACAAATATACCATGTTTTAACGTTTCGAAAACCGCCATTTGTATATTTTGTCACCCTTGTAACTTATGCCTTAGCAAACGTCGTGTGCCAAGACTTACCCGCTTTGCTCGCAAGCACTAATAACGCAGGAACAATAAGGAACATTTGTAGCGCAATCATCACTTGAGACGTTAAATCAAGGCGTTGCATGGTACCCACAAGCAGCCCTGAACCACTCATTTGGAACAAGCCAAGCAGTGCAGCAGCTGTGCCCGCACGGTCACCGAAAGGTTCAAGAGCCTTACCAGCAGCAGCACCGAGAATCCAAGCAAAACCCACTGAAGACAAGAAGATTGGCAGCATGAATGCGATTGGGCTAGCGTGTTCTGCAAGCACCAGCATAATCACGCCCGCTAAACCCAGCGTTGAGATACCAACGACCAGTGCTTTATAGGTACCAAAGCGGTCCATAAATTTAGGTGCAGTAAACGCAGCTGCAATGTTGATGGCCGCATTAACACCAAACCAGAAAGTAAACTCTTTCATGGTCAAGCCTAGGTTTTCCATCAACACAACCGGTGCAGAGGTTACATAAGCGAGGATGACCGCCATCGCCAACAGACACAAGGTTGCGTGGAAAAGGAATGATGGTGTTTTCAATACTGACCAGTATCGTTCAAGCTTGAACACCGCAACCTTCTCTGTCGCAGGGTTAGACTCTTTCATTTGGAAGAATAAGATAGTGCCAACAACGACAGCGAAGCCTGCCATAAAGCTAAAGTTCGAACGCCAACCAAATTGATGAGTTAACCAAGCGCCAAGAATGGGTGCCAAAGCAGGAATAAAACAGATTGCACCATTAAGGTAGCTGATCATACGGCCACTCTTCTCTGGGCCAAATAGATCGCGAACCGTTGCAAAGGCTGCTACAGAAGTCGCACAAGCTCCTAAGCCTTGTAGCAGCCGAGCCATTAGCATCATATCAATCGATTGAGCTGCCCACGCCAAGCAAGCACTCAATGCATAGATACTAACACCTCCCAATGCAACGGTTCGACGTCCTAGCTTATCAGCCAAAGGGCCAGCAAATAATTGCCCGACACCCATGGCGAATAAAAACCAGGTAATCGTATCTTGTGCTAGTGCATGTTCCACGTGAAACGCTGTCGAAATTTGTGGCAGAGCTGGTAGGTAGATATCAATAGCCAGAGGGCTAAATAAAACCAACATTGCCAATAAAGCAACCTGCAGTTTACTAGGGGTTGGAAGCGCGTTAGAAGGCACAAGATTCTCCGAATGAGTTAATTTAGGTGCATAATAACCAACTAAAGATATGAACAAAAATGGCATATACTCATTAGCATTATTCCAAATAGGAAACTCATATGAATATTGAGAAACTATCGCGCCTCGACCTCAATCTATTAGTTTGCTTGCAGGTGCTGATGGAAGAGCTAAGTGTGACTCGCACCGCCCACCGATTGTGCCTAAGCCAGTCAGCGGTTAGTAAGTCATTGGCCAAACTTCGTGAGCAATTTAATGACCCCCTTTTTACGCGAAGTGCGCATGGCCTACGGCCAACACCTAAGGCTGTCTTTCTCAAGCCTCGATTAGAAACGCTGATCAATCAACTTGATGTGCTTACCCAACCAGAAACATTCATTCCCAACAACAGTGACCACAGTTTTCACATTGCTGCCGTTGAGAGTGTTTACCCGCTGATTCTTCCTCACTTCTTACCGGCGATATTTCGACAAGCACCTAACGTTAATATCAACACCCATGCGTGGACCGAACAAACCTTTAAGAAGCTACAGCTTGGTGAGTTAGATATCGGACTCACAGGCAAAGACATCGACATCAACGATGCGCGCTTAACCATGCTGCCGCCAGACGACATCTGCGAACAAGAGATCTACCGTGATGCACAGATGTGTGTATTAAGGCGCAACCACCCTGCACTGAGTGGTAAGTGGGATCTGGAAACCTACCTTGCACAGCGTCATGTACAAGTAAGATGTGATGGGAACGATCGATGGCTGCTCGACTACAAACTTGCCGACCTTGGTCACCAACGTGATATCGCTATTTCTGTTCCAGACTTCAATAGCGCTGCAAGCCTGTGTACCTACACCGACTTTGTGTTTACCGCACCAAGCCACTTTACTTACCTCGTCGCTAAACAACTCGACTTAGTGGTTGTTCCTTTACCAATGGAATTCCCACCGATGGCATACACTCTGTTTTGGCATCGTGACAGAGAAAATGACCCAGCCTTAACTTGGTTGCGAGATATCATCAAAGAAAAAACTCTGCACCTTAGATAAAAATGGCGTACAGCGTTTGCAGCAAACGAACAAAAGCGCTAGCTTATTGACCTAATAAGTCCCCTCGCATGTATATCGACTGTGAGTGTTAACAAGGACCCTAACAATAAGGATAAACACAGATGCACAATATCACTGCTGAACGCGTTGCTGCGGTTCGAGCTTGGCTTGAAACAAACAACCTAGATGCCGTTATCATTCCACACGAAGACGAATATCTAGGTGAATACGTTCCCGCTCATAACGAGCGACTTCACTGGTTAACAGGTTTCACTGGATCTGCAGGTGCCGCTGTTATCACTCGTGATACTGCTGCTATTTTTGTTGATGGTCGCTACACCGTTCAGGTTCGTAAGCAGGTACCAGCAGAGTTATTTGAGTATCGCCACCTTATTGAAGAACCGGCTTTAGATTGGATCGTCAATTCATTGCCACAAGGCAGTAAGGTTGCATTCGACCCACGCATGCACACCGCTGCTTGGTTGAAAGGCGCACAAGCAAAACTAGCGGAGAAAGTTGAGCTAACAACGTTATCAGCAAACCCGATTGATGAGCTTTGGTCTGACCGTCCTGAGCCTGTTGTATCTGATGTTCGCCTAATGGCAACAGACGCCGTAGGTCAATCAAGCGAGAGTAAGCGCGCTGAGATTGCTGGCTTACTAAAAGCAAAAGGTGCGGACGCCGCTATCCTTACCGAGCTTGACTCAATATGTTGGTTGCTTAACATTCGTGGCTTGGACGTATCTCGCCTACCTGTTGTGTTATCCAATGCGATCATCCACGCCGATGAAAGCGTCGACTTCTTCCTAGACCCAGCTCGTATTCCTACGGGCTTTGAAGCACACGTTGGCAATGGTATTCGCGTATCTCACCCATCAGAGCTTGAAGCACGCCTTCAATCTTTGGAAGGCAAAAATGTATCTGTCGATTCAGGTACCAGTAACGCTTGGTACACGCTGGTTCTACAAAACTCTGGTGCTCATATCATTGAAGCAGCAGACCCATGCCTAATGCCAAAAGCAGCAAAGAATGAAACTGAAATTGCCGGCATGAAAGCGTGTCACATTCGTGATGGTGTTGCGATGGCGAAGTTCCTATCTTGGATTGATGCAGAAGTCACGCAAGGTAATCTGCACAATGAAGCTGTGCTAGCAGACAAAGTTCAATCATTCCGCGAACAAGACCCAACGCTGATGGACCTAAGTTTTGACACGATTTCAGCAGCAGGCGGCAACGCAGCAATGTGTCACTACAACCACGAGAACCAACCTGAACCAGGTCAGTTAGAGATGAATACTCTTTACCTAGTCGATTCAGGCGGTCAGTACCTAGATGGTACAACCGACATCACTCGAACTATCGCGATTGGCCAGCCAAGCGACGAAATGATCCAGCAGTTCACGTTAGCGCTTAAAGGTCACATCGGTATCGCGCGTGCACGTTTCCCACAGGGTACTCGTGGTTTCCAACTTGATATTCTAGCTCGCCAACACTTATGGGCAGAAGGCTTCGACTACGACCACGGTACTGGTCACGGTGTTGGTCATTTCCTAAGTGTTCATGAAGGTCCGCAAAGCATCTCTAAGAAGCTAATCGATGTACCTCTTGTTGAAGGCATGGTGTTATCAAACGAGCCGGGTTACTACCGTGCAGATGAATTTGGTATCCGTATCGAAAACCTAGAACTGGTGGTTGAGCTGCCAACTCAAGGTGACTTCTCAGTACTAACGTTTGAGTCGCTAACACGTTGCCCTATCGATAAGCGCAACATCAACGTCGATTTACTGACACGACCTGAACTTGCATGGCTTAATGATTACCACCAGAAAGTATGGAACGATGTTAGCCCATTAGTTGAAGGTGATACATTGGAATGGTTACGCCAATCAACCACTCCACTTGCTCATGCTTAGCTAATTCAAACTTAATGAAATGAAAAACGGCTACCTTAGGGTAGCCGTTTTTATTTGTCGATTTAACTTCGTCGATGTTTCACGTGGAACATAAATCTGTGTATTCGCTAACCAGAGTAAGCACTGTGCCAGTCTCGCCACACAGGATCAAAACCACGTTGACGAATCATTGACTCAACATCGGCAGCACTTCGCTCATCACTTATTTCAAATTGCTCGAGTTCTTCTTCATCAGAAGCATAACCACCAGGCTGGGTTTTAGACGCAGCTGACATACTGGTGATTCCCAATGGCAACACATTGTCGCGGAAAGCTGCAGACTCACGAGTCGAGAGAGACAATTCAACCTCAGGGTTTAATAAGCGATACGCACAGATAAGTTGAACCAACTGTTTATCACTCATAATCGATTTAGGCTGCAAACCACCCTCACACGGACGAAGACGTGGGAATGAAATCGAGTAACGTGTTTGCCAATAAGTACGCTCAAGATAGTCTAAGTGAGCGGCCACGAAGAAACAGTCGGTACGCCAATCTTCCAAGCCAATCAAAGCGCCAATACCTATCTTATCAATACCCGCTTTTGCCAAACGATCGGGCGTTTCGAGCCGGTATTCAAAATCCATTTTATTGCCACGCAAGTGGTGTTCCGCGTAGGTACTTGGGCTATACGTTTCTTGGTAAACCATCACCGCATCTAAGCCGAGAGTTTTAAGCTCTGCGTAGTCATCTTGATCAAGCGGCTGCACTTCCATCGCAAGATAGTTAAATTGTGCCTTAATATTCGGTAGCACTTCACGGAAGTACTTCATCCCGACCTTGGTTTCATGTTCACCAGTCACCAACAATACACTATCAAACTTCATCTTTTTGATAGCGGCACTTTCAGCATCGATTTCATCTAAAGTAAGTGTGCGACGCTTAATGCGGTTCTCCATTGAGAAACCACAATACGTGCACGCATTCGCACATAAGTTTGAGAGGTACAATGGAATATACAACGACATTGTATTGCCGAATCGCTTGCGTGTGAGTGCCAACGATTGTTGCGCCATCTGCTCTAAGTAAGGTTCTGCTGCCGGAGAGATAAGAGCCTTAAAGTCTTCCAAGTCGCGTTTAGGTTTACTCAGAGCGCGCTCAACATCCGCTGCCGTTTTACTGAAGATGGACATACCAATGTCATCCCAGTTGAGCTGTTTAAATCGATCAACAAACGTCATAAGGACACTACTCGTCTAGGAATGAAGTTAGCGGACTAGAAGCAACCGCATGAGACACCTGTCCAGCAAGACCAGAAAGGTAAGCCATACGGCCAGCTTCAACTGCCAGTTTAAAAGCAATCGCCATATCAACGGGTTGTTGAGAAGCCGCAATTGCAGTATTAACTAACACGGCATCCGCGCCCATTTCCATTGCACGAGCAGCATGAGATGGCGCACCAATACCAGCGTCAACAATCACAGGGACGTTCGCTTGGTCGATAATGATCTCTAAGAAGTCTGCCGAAGCGATACCTTTGTTCGACCCAATCGGCGCACCTAGCGGCATAACCGCAGCACAACCCACCTCTTCCAATCGTTTACACAACACTGGGTCAGCATGACAGTAAGGCAACACAACAAAGCCATCTTTAACCAGTTGCTCAGCCGCTTTTAATGTCTCAATTGGGTCTGGCATCAAGTACTTTGGATCAGGGTGAATTTCCAGTTTGAGCCAGTTTGTGCCTAGCGCTTCGCGAGCCAAATGCGCAGCAAAGATGGCATCCTTCGCGTTCTTCGCCCCGGAGGTATTTGGTAACAAGTTCACGCCAGCATCAATGATGGGCTGTAAAATATCATCTTGCTCAGAGCGAATATCAACTCTCTTCAACGCCATGGTTGCCAGTTGAGAACCGGAAGCTTCGATAGCACTCGCCATTAAATGTTTATTCGCGAACTTGCCCGTTCCAGTAAAGAGTCGTGATTGAAATGTTTTATCTGCGATAGTTAACATAGTTAGCCTCCTGCAATAGCTTGGAAAAGAGAAATAGCATCGCCTTCATTGACGACCCTTTGTTGCCACTGACTACGCGGGACAACCGCATTATTGATAGCAAAGACACAACCCAGATCGGGTAGTGAAAGCGCTTGGATGATATCCGCTAGAGACGACGATTGTGCAACCTGTTCTGGTTGCTCATTGATAGAGATCGTTATGTTGCTCATTGGGTTTCTTCTTCTAAATAGTTAACTGTAGATGTGCAGCAAACGGGGCATTCACTATCTTGAGTGACACTTAAGTTTTGCCAGTTCATCGTCTGACCATCAAACAGTTTGAGCTGATGTGTTGCAACCTGGAACTCGCCAGTGCTAATACGTTGAATCGCTGCCAGTGCTTGGAGGTTGCCTATGGTGCCAACAACTGGGCCGATGATGCCGCTATCGCTACAACGTGTCGTTTGTGGATGATGACTGAACGGGAACAAACAGTGATAGCACCCTTTCTGCATCTGATAATCAAAGACAATAAACTGACCTTTCCATCCGATCGCAGAACCAGAAACCAAAGGTGTCTTGCTACCAAAACATGCTTGGTTAACCTGCTGACGTGACTCAAAGTTGTCAGTACAATCCAACACCAAATCAGCGAGCATCACCTCAAGCTCAAGCTGGCTCTGAGTCATTCGCCTATTGATGGTTCTCACTTGGTTTCGACCATTAAGCTCAGTCAGTTTTTGCTTCAGAGCTTCGACCTTAGGCGAACCTAACTGGCTTTCCTTGAACGCAACTTGTCGTTGAAGGTTAGACGAATCCACACAATCATCATCAACTAATACGATTTTCCCGATACCGGAAGCCGCAAGATAGAGAGCCGCAGCATTGCCTAAGCCACCACAACCGATGACCAATACATGGCTATCTAATAGATTGCGTTGCCCTTGCTCACCCACTTCAGGAAGTGCGAGTTGTCGTTGATAACGAATGAATTCGAAATCATTCAGCATGACTTAGCTCCTGAGTTACCTCTTTAGCAGCACCTGAAGAACGGTCAGCCATTAATGCTTCGAAGAACTCAATCACTTGCTTTGGTTCTTCGGCTAACGTAATCGCACGTACAACAGCAAGGCTCGATACCCCACAACTCCACACCTGTGCGGCCGTCGACTGGTCAATTCCACCAATCGCAACTGTCGGATAACCGGTGAGTTCTTCTGTGTATGGGATAGTATCAATCAGCTGCTGATAGAGAGATAAACGCACAAGTCCTTGAGGCTTCGATGGCATCTGCTTAGTGGTGGTTGGGAATATATGCCCCAGCGCAATATAGCTTGGGTTGATTTGCACAATGCGTAGCAACTCGTAATAACCATGAGTCGATAGACCGATCTTAATACCAGCTTGGCTCAGTTGAGATAGGTTGGATTCTTCGATGTCCTCTTGCCCCAAATGAACACCAAAAGCATCATGCTTAAGTGCCAATTGCCAATAGTCATTGATAAAAACCTGAGCGTTGTGCTCTCTACCGAGTTCGATAGATCGCGCGATTTGTTGTTCTAAATCTGCTTGCTGTGGGTTCTTAATACGCAGTTGAACTGTGTTAATTCCAAGCTTGAGCAGCCTTTCGATCCACTCAACATCATCAACCACTGGGTATAGTCCTAGGCTACTCTTACTCAATTCCGGGAACGACAGTGATGTTCCTTGGTGCGCCCAACCAACACTAATATCCAGTCGCTCATCTTCGAGAACGGGAATAGGAAAGTTTTGATAGTTTGCTGGCCATGTTCCACGTGAAACACTAGGTGCTGCGCGAGCTAAAACCAGTGCGTCTTCTAATGGGAATTCCAACGCCAACAAAGTAAGTAACCAAGCAAAGTGGCCACGACTATCTAACTCCTGATGAGCTGGAGTTTCACTCTTGATAGCACGATTAGAATCTAGCTGTGACCAGATATCCAATGCAGCTGAGTCATCTAAGACACCGATATAGATGGTATTCGGAGTTTGTGCCAAGGCATCGCGGACACCAGCTAGCGCCACTGAATGACTGTAATAAACGATATGATCAAGCTCACTTGAGCGACACTCCGCCAATGAATCAACATCATGAGCAAAACCAATAGATAACGCTTGCTGAGCATCAACGATAGAGAAGCATTGAGTTGGGCTTACACCCAACTCAACTGCATCGGTTGCCAAGCCTTGTCGCTTAGCAACCAATAGACAGCTTTGCACCTCTCCCGTTAGCTCAATATTTTGAGATGGGATAAGAATCTTCACTGTCATTATTCCTCTAATTGAGCTTCTTTTGCGCCTACTGCTGGGTGATAAAGTTCAGAGCCAGTATCACGGAACTCTTGTGATTTCTGACGCATCCCTTCCAACGGATTATCAAGCATCTTAATCTCGATAGCCTGATCAGCAGCCACTTGTTCAGTGTCTTTCGCGTACTCTCGAACTTCTTGAGAGATCTTCATTGAACAGAATTTAGGTCCACACATAGAGCAGAAGTGAGCAACCTTGCCCGATTCTTGTGGCAGGGTTTCATCGTGGAAAGAACGGGCTGTTTCTGGATCTAAAGCTAGATTAAATTGGTCTTCCCAACGGAATTCAAAACGAGCTTTAGATAATGCATTATCTCGGATTTGTGCGCCCGGATGCCCTTTTGCCAAGTCTGCTGCATGTGCTGCCAGCTTGTAAGTAATCAAGCCAGTCTTCACATCTTCTTTATTTGGTAAGCCCAAATGCTCTTTAGGTGTTACATAACAAAGCATCGCACAGCCGTACCAACCAATCATCGCCGCGCCAATACCAGAGGTAATGTGGTCATAACCCGGTGCAATATCAGTGGTCAGCGGGCCTAACGTATAGAAAGGCGCTTCATGGCAGTGCTCTAACTGCTCATCCATGTTCTCTTTAATAAGATGCATAGGTACATGTCCAGGACCTTCAATGATCACCTGAACATCGTATTCCCAAGCCACTTTAGTTAACTCACCTAGAGTACGTAACTCCGAGAACTGAGCCTCATCATTGGCATCTGCAATAGAGCCAGGACGTAGGCCGTCACCTAGTGACAAAGCCACATCGTACTTCGCACAGATCTCACAGATCTCGCGGAAGTGTGTGTATAGGAAGCTTTCTTGGTGATGTGCAAGACACCATTTCGCGATAATAGAGCCACCACGAGAAACAATACCTGTCACACGCTTAGCCGTCATAGGAACATAACGAAGAAGCAAACCAGCATGGATAGTGAAGTAATCAACGCCCTGCTCCGCTTGTTCAATCAAAGTATCGCGCATCACTTCCCAGTTAAGGTCTTCGGCTACGCCATTCACTTTCTCAAGCGCCTGATACATAGGAACCGTACCAATCGGCACTGGGCTATTACGTAGGATCCATTCACGAGTCTCGTGGATATTACGGCCAGTAGAAAGATCCATTACGGTATCGCCGCCCCAGCGAGTCGACCATACTAGCTTCTCAACTTCTTCTTCAATCGAAGAGCTTACAGAAGAGTTACCGATATTGGCGTTCACTTTCACTAAGAAGTTTCGGCCAATAATCATAGGTTCTGATTCTGGGTGGTTGATGTTTGAAGGGATGATAGCTCGGCCTTCAGCGACCTCTTTACGCACGAACTCAGGGGTAATTTCTTTTGGCAGGTTTGCGCCAAAGTTATGGCCTGGGTGTTGGTGATTAAGCTGTTCATCAGCGAACTTCTGACGCCCCATGTTCTCACGTATCGCAATGTACTCCATCTCAGGAGTGATAATTCCCTGACGAGCATAATGCAGTTGAGTTACACATTGGTCGCCAGTAGCGCGACGAATTCGAGGCAGGTTTCCGTAACGAAGGTCGTCTAGGGTTTCATCTTCTAAACGTTCTTTGGTGTAAACAGAGCTTACATCATCGAGCAATTCCGTATCACCACGCTCTTCAATCCATTGCTCTCGCAACTTAGGAAGGCCACTATAAAGGTCTATTTCATGCGTAGGATCGGTATAAACACCTGAGGTGTCGTAGACATGAATTGGCTCATTAGGTTCGAATACAGGCTCTTTTTTGCTGCCACCAACAAGGCTATCTGCGAGGGATATTTCTCGGACAGGGACTTGAATGTCCGCTCGAGACCCTTGGATGTAAGCTTTTTTTGAGTTTGGATAAGGTTGTACAGATAAAGAATCAATGAAATTCTTCGCTTCCAGTCTTGCTTGTTTACGACTCGACATAGCATTTTTCCTTGGCTTTTAGCCATTATTTATAGGGATAAAAATGCTTGACGGATAAGATGCTACAAGAGGGATCACAGCAAGAAAATGCAGTTGTGATCTGGAGATAGATCTCTAGAAGGATTCTAGTTAGATATCTACTCTTGTTCCCTTCGCAGGTATTAGCCTGATCAGGTTCAACGGATCCCGAGTTAACGGTCTCAGCCATATGGCACTCCGACAAGTACGATCGAGTATATAAAAACGGCTTGGATAAACCAAGCCGAGTTGTTAACAAATCGTAAGAAAGTTTTAAGACTTTATCAGAAGTTGGAAGCCGAACCATGCGGCTGAAATACTGAGAACCACATTGAGCAGTACATTGAGCCCCATCTTGAAGAACGCACCCTGCTGCATAAGAAGCACGTTATCCATCGAAAACGTAGAAAATGTCGTCAGGGCTCCAAGGAAACCAAGACCGATAATTTGTCTCCACGGCTCCGTCGCAACCATCTCATTTTCAAACGCGGCGATGAGCAATCCCATAATCAAAGAGCCAATTACGTTAACAGTCAGCGTACCGTAAGGAAAACCACGCCCTAACATCACAACGCATAACTCTGAAATCAAGTAACGTGAACAAGCACCAAACGCGCCACCGATGGCGATAAAACCTAGAATAGATAACTGACCCATGAATCCTCCCAAACAATAATCCCTATATTCTAGCTTTAACGCCGATAAAAGCGAGGGTAGAAACTAAGAATGCATGCGCAAATATTAAACGTTACAGGTGTCACTTAACTTCAATATATCCCATCAATCCTGTTTTCATGTGCTCAATTACATGACAGTGGTACATCCAGCGTCCGGGGTTGTCTGCAACAAATGCAGCTTTAGCTCGGCCATTTTTTCCAAGTAACACTGTATCGGTATGGAAAGGCTCTTCAATTTTTTTACCATCAAGTTCCAATACAGTAAATGTATGACCATGAATATGAATCGGGTGATGATATTGAGTGACGTTCTTAAGATCGAATATGTAAGTCTTACCCAACTCTAAAGTCGCCAATGGTTCAGGAATATTGTCTTTGCTCATTCCTTCCCATGCTCTTTTATTTGTTAGCCAAAACTTAGGCATCGATTTTCCATCTTTGGATACTGGAGAAACAGCCCCTTCCCATTCAAATAAAAAGTCGATCTCTTCAGCATTAGCAAGATCTAGGTTGGGCACTGGATTCAATGGTAGTAATGGCAACGAACGTCCTTGAGCAAATGCTGAATCTACGACTTCAAATTCACACAAAGGAAATGGGAAACGCCCCTTCATATGGAGAACGTTAACTCGCTCACCAGCTTTAGGAGCGATCAGTCCGATATCAACACGCATACCCGGACCAATTTTATGTTGAGTCAGTTTATAAGGCGTTTTTACAGGATTACCATCGATGGCTATAACCCATGCTTCAGCCCCTTCGACAGCAATAGGGTAAGTGATCGTATTATCGACATTAGCAATACGCAGTCTAGTCGCTGCATACTGCTTCAACTGATATACGGGTTCATGGACTCCATTAACACTACTCCACTCCCCAGGAGTGCCCATACGAGCACTGAGTCGTGGGATCATTAAATCTTTCCATTGACCCTGCTTGTCGATGTGCCAATGCTTAAGCATCAATGCGTGTTCTTCATCGAACCGTACTGGATTGCTCTCTTCTACGATAATAAGACCAACTAAGCCCATACCAAGCTGCTTCACGCTATTCATGTGTGGGTGATACCAAAACGTACCGGCATCTGGCGGCGTAAACTCATAAATGAATGTTTCACCTGGCATGATTGGTGGCTGACTTAAGAAGGGAACCCCATCCATTTCGATAGGAATTCTTAAACCATGCCAATGAATAGTCGTCGGCTTTGATAGCTTATTCGTAAAGCGGGTCGTGACCTTTTCACCCTGTCGACATCGAATCGTTGGCGCTGGAATCTGGCCATTGAAACCCAAAATATTGGTATTAAATCCCTTCACTAACTCTGCTGTTGAGGGCTCAGCAGTTAAGTCATAAACATACTTTCCTTGCTCATCAGCAGACCGCTTCATTGAACAAGCGGGTAGTACTGTTAATGCAGATATAGCGAGAGATGATTGAATAAACTTACGACGGGAAATATCCATATTTGTTGCCTTTTAGTAATAACGACCAAAATGTAACAAAATATTGAGAATAATTCTCATAAAGAAGTGTGGATTGTGTTGTTAATTGCTTATAAAAGAGACTGAGATAAGTAAGCACTTACATTTCTAATACCAATTAAAGTAAAAATGTGATCTAATTAAGATTGATGAATTATTGTGAA
>NZ_JBGONQ010000042.1:0-34898 GCF_041439145.1 Vibrio sp. 1F255
ATGCCGTTATCTTGCTTTGCAACCCCTGAACCGTAAAACCCAGACACCTTCCAACGATGAGTGATGCTATACGTCAATTGGCCTTGGATTGTTTCAATCTCATCTCCTTGGTACCGATAAGATGACACCCCGCGTAACGACACGTACGGTTTCGCTGTGGGTGATACAAACAGGTCTTGCTGTTCGAAGCTTTGATAATTTGCAGCCAAGCCTAACGTCCATTTATTGGTAATTGGGATATAGGCTTCGCCATCTATGTTCAAATTTCGGTAATTGTAATCACTGCCAATCGCATCGTCGTACACCATGTAATCTGCAGACAATTTGTAACCTTTGGTTGGATAAAATAAATTATCTCTTGTGTCATATTCAGCCTCCAACCCTAAACCAGAAGTAACCGATTCGTTACCCAAAATTCGGTCTAAAACCATGTTATCAAATTCAATCTCAGACTTAGCTAATAACTGCTTTATTCCCAACATCCAAGGCGTATGCCCAATCCGGAACTGCACCTTTTGTGAAAGTACGGCTACCGAAGTTGACGTGCCTATTCTAAGGTCATGATCTATGGGGCCCCAGTTGATTGATGTGTACAAATCCAAATTCGCAACACCAAAGCCGCCGCCTCCTGTGTAACGAATGGAATCATTCATCCAAGATCGTCTATGGCCACCAAATACAAACCAAGTTTCGTTCTCTGTCCCTACTGCGCCCACTACTGACATTGCTGAGGGTACTAACTGCGCACCACCATCTATGGCAGAAAGAGCAGCTTGCTTTCTTTGTCGCTTTTCCTCATCCGTCTCATGTAAAAACAAACCAGCCACACCGCCGCCGTACCCCACCGCAGGCTCGGTAATCAAAATTGGGATAGGCAAAAAGCCATATGCGTTTTCCGCAAGGTGATGCCCCATATCAAATTGACCATCAACAGGATCATAAAACGATGCGAAAGAAGATGTTGTAAATAAAAAGCAGGAAAAAAGAGCAAAGCCGCCGCAGCGATTCATAAGATTGGCCTCAATAAAAAAGGCCGGGTAATAAAACCCGGCCGAAAGTTTGCTTCCTTGCAATAAACATAGAAATTAAACACTTATTGCCAATAAAGGGGTCCTTAATCGACAAGGTTAGAATAGGTCAAACTGTGGTATTGCCCTACTCTCATATGGAGGATCTAGCCCTACAAAATCAAATCATTCTAAAGATGACAAATACGAAAAAGGCTCATATAAATGAGCCTCTGTGAACAAGTAAACTGTGTTATTGGTTCATTAATCTCGCTTTAGCAATCGCTCTACGTTTTCTTTGATAACTGATAATACTGATGACTTAACTTCGCTAATTTGTTTAGAATGAGGGCACCATAGTGCAAAGCCAAATTTAAATCCTTGTTCCATTTCAGACGATTGTATAGGTTCGATGTCGTAATGCGAAAATTCAGAATGAGCGAACGTTTTTGGTAGAAGTGCCCATCCTAGACCTGCTTCAACCATTTTGATAACTAGCGCTAATTGGTCGACTTCTTCATTGTCAGAACTAACGGTTATTTTTTCGGACATTCCTTCTTCAATGAAGGATTTTAAGACAAACTGCTTCGCATTTCTTAGCGCTAAAAGTACATCTTCTTTTGCCAAAGATGAAAACTCACCATTTTTTTGAACGAAAGGAAAAAATTCTATATGGCCTAAAAAGTTGGCATCAAAACTGTGTATTCCACGACTGTCATGCACGTTGACCAATCCAAAATGATACTCACCGCTCTGAAGGCCTTGCTTAATGTCTTTTTTATTTCGTACAAGAAAATTCACTCGCATCATCGGGAAATCACGACGCAACTTCTTTCGAATATCCACAAGGATTTGATGAGGTATCACACTTGAATAAGCAAAAGTAATGTTTTCCAAACCGCCATAAGACAAGCTCAAGGCTACCTTGTCGAAAGTGCGTGCCTGTTCAATCGTTTGCTTAGCGTAGTGGTAAAGAAGATGACCATCTTCTGTCGGCTTTACAGAGCGTCCAACCCTTTCAAATAGGCTTACCGCGAGTTGGTCTTCAAGGTTAGTTATAACCTGCCCGATTGTCGTTCTGTGCTTATTAAGCTTGACTGCTGCCTTGCTGAAAGAGAGTTGGTCATAAACGGTAACGAACGCGAGAAGTTGTTCAATGCTGAAATTCATGTTGTTGTGCTTACTTTTAATCGTTATGTATTTAAATTATCACAGGTTGGCGAAATATCTACTTTGTCAGAATAATATTAGTGAAAATAATTCGTCAATTTGAAACAAAAAAAACCTACTTAAGCTAGTAGGTTTTATCGTTGATGTCAAACGAATAACTTAAATGTATTCGATAACTCGAGCTAGATAGTTAAAGTCCCCAGAATCACCGTGGTAATTACGGTAAACATCGACACTGAAATATCTAGGTTGGTCCACTTGAATATGCTCAGCAATTCGCTGCTCGATGGATTCTAGAGTTTCACCTGTTTGCGAGTAAATGTATTTCTTGGTGGTCTTTTGAAGCTGGCGTTCTTTAGCTTCTTTGTGTGTGACGTAATTGTTCACGTCAACCCATTGACCAATGTAGTCAATCTCCACGTAGTCTGAATTTTCTTCAACCATGAACAACGCCGCTTCTTGTTGAACGTCGGCCAGTTGTAGCATGTCGTTATCGACTTTTTGCTGTTCCATTGAGGTCACATTTTGTGCTATGGCAGCGCTAGACGTTGCCATGATAAGTAGCGCTAAAGCTGTTTTATTCATTTTACGATATCCCTAAATTAAGGTAATTCTGTTACCCAAGGTTTGCCCTGAGTTGCTTTGTGATAACCATATTCGTATATGGTTAATAAATAGTGTTCATCAAACATGTCTTTGGTTCGTTTGGCGTAACCAAAGTCGTGCTCGATGTAAGTAAATTGCATATCAATGTTGTTGATTTCACAGATGTATTTCATTCGATATAAATCACCACGTGTTTGAGCAAGAGTCAGGCTTGATACGCTCTTTGCTACTAAATCTAGACCCTTATCTCTCAGCGAGTGGTACGGCGCTTTCAGTGCTCCATTTCGAATAACATCGAGCTGTGGTGGTTTTTCTAACCCAAGAGCATCTGAGATCTGCTGATAGTCGAAGTTAGATGGATTGAAAAATACTTGAGCGGCTAAACCACCATCGACGTGAAGTTCTTCATAACTTTTACCTTCGTACTTCACATTGATAAACTGCGGTGGGAAGACTCCAGGAATAGAAGCACTTGCTGCTAAAACCTTATATATAAGTTCAGACTTATCTGGCATGTCACTATTTGCAATTGCGCCCACATTCCAAATGACAAGCTCTCCAGAATCAAAGTGTGTGCTACCAATAAACAAACGCTTACCGTTGCGGTGTCGCGCAGCAATTTGCTCGATCATCGGTTCAGGGAACGCCTGAGCGATAAATTGATTCAAGTTTTTACCGTCAGTAAAAGCATCTTTAAACACGGTGTTTAAAAAGTTCTTTTTGCCGAGCACTGATTTGTCATTGATGTTTAACATCACCTCCTTCATCTTCGGAAATGCATCTCCGCCGATGAATACAAATGGTGCTATTAGCGCTCCTGCACTGATGCCAGTAACTATTGAGTAGTCTTTCAATTGGCCAGATTCTTCCAGCCCTATCAAAATACCGGCTCCAAAGGCTCCGTTCGCGCCGCCTCCTGACAAAGCTAAGATATTTAGTTGCTCACCTGACACTTTAATTGGCGTTGTTTGATCGATTGGAGAGTATAAGAAGTCTGGGTTCTCACTCGCCCACATACGCAATGGCTCTTTTACTGATATCGCTTCTTCTACAACCACTTCTTTGTAATTGTCTTTGTGTACGCGTACATCCAACGTGTGGGGTGAGCTACATGCCACTACAAGTAATGACAAAGCAACGGTAAAACCCGAGGAAATTAGACGGTTCATAATTAGGCTCATTTAATGTTCTCTAAAATGATTCAGAGACTCTGTTTAATCAAAAGAACAGCTATAAACAGAGAAGTTAATAAATAGGGATAAAGTGAAGTCCGTCTCTTTCTGGGAGTAATATAGCTAGGTTTAGTCTTAGCTCGTAATCTCGTTTGTAGGATGCGACCCATCGAATAGGCACACCCTCCACCACTATCGGAGTTAAACGCTCTACCCGATTTTGACCACGTTGAAATCGTGGGTAGGCTCTACAAATTCATATTGTGCATTGATTGTTTGTAGCTCCCAAGTGCCATAGCTTTTAGTTAGCTCCAACACACCATAGACCGCGTTATTTGCATGTCGGAATGCAGCTACGGGAGACATTCTCTTTATTAACCCTGCGGTAAACAGGCCAGAGATAAGGTCACCGACACCAACCGGTTGTTGAGCAAATTCAATGTTCGGTCGTTGGGCTAAATAACATGCCTTTTTCGTTGCTAAAATCATACTGAACGCGTCATCGGGTAATGAGTGAAGATGCTTCACGAGCACCATCTTTGGACCAAGCTCCAATGCTTTCTTACATGCTGTAACCGCGTCATAAAGGGAGAGGATTTTAATGCCGGTCAATTCACTTAGTTCAAATTGGTTTGGCACTATAACATCGGCAATAGGAAGCAAGTGTTTAGTAATGGCGGTTCTAACGCCATCCTCAACGATACAACCTTTATCTGGGTCACCCATTACAGGGTCACAAACATAGAGTGCACTGTGGTTCTTTTCTTTAACTAAATTAACCGACTCGGCAACCGCTTTACATTGGTCTGCGCTTCCCTGATAACCCGATAGGATCGCACCACAGTCTTTCAGTACGTTGATGTTGTCTAAGCCTCGAATCAAGTTTCGAATATCATCTGAGCCGAATGTTTGCCCGGTCCAACCTTGTTGATATTGAGTGTGATTAGAGAACTGAACAGTGTGGATTGGCCACACATCGAGTCCCATTCTTTGGATTGGAAAAACGGCAGAGCTATTGCCAGCATGGCCAAAGACCACATGAGACTGAATTGAAATTACACCTTTCAAACCGTCACTCCTCTTCTGAATATAGTTTTTGATGTCTTGAGTAAATTTTAAAGTCAAAGTACTGAACTTTGGTAATCCCCTTTGATGGGGAAGATCCATCAAGACATGAAATGTAAGAATGTCTCTATAACGATTAGGTTTGAGAGATCGATAAAGAACGCACCAATTAACGGCACGATAAAATACGCTTGTGGCGATGGGCCGTAGTAACCCGTGATACCATTCATATTGAGCATGGCTGTCGGTGTCGCACCCAAACCAAAGCCCGCATGACCACTTGCCATCACCGCGGCATCATAATTTTTACCGAGTAGCTTATAGGTAACGGACGTAACAAACACAATAGTAAACAATGTTTGAATCGTTAGGATAACCACCAGCGACAACGCCATATCAAACAGCTGCCAAAGTTTGATTTCAAGCAATGCCATAGATAAGAAGACACTTAGGGCAATTGAGCTTAAACGTGCCACTTCGACCATCGCAATCTTGGCAGGTTTGCTCTCGCTAAATAGTGTTGAGAATAGTGCACCAACAAATAACGCATAGACGAAATTTGGCACCATGTTCAGCCAATGCACATCGAGCACAAGCACTAAACTATGTAGCATTTGGCTGAGCTCAACACAGCATGCTAAAAGAACAACGCTTCCGATGCCATGTAGTACATTGCCCTTAGTCGGCATGTGATGGGCCTTTTTGTGTTCCACATCTGCTGCATGTACGTTCGGTGTTGAAAGTTGATTTTTTCAACCAAATACGTGCCTAAAGGCGCTCCGATAATACCGCCAATCACAAGACCAAAAGTGGCACAGGCCATCGCGATTTCGAGTGCATTATCGACACCAAAATGGTCATGAAACATCGACGCCCATGCAGCACCTGTACCATGCCCACCTGATAGGGTGATAGAGCCCGTCATCAGTCCTAGCTTAGGATCCAGCCCTAAGAACGAGGCTGCAGCGACACCAATAGCGTCCTGAAAAATAATATAAACAACGGCGATTCCGAGAAAGACAACGAACAAGCGTCCACCTTGGAATAGCTGCTTGATATTTGCGCTTAAACCAATGCCTGCGAAAAACATCAGCATCAACGTCTCTTTATAAGGAAGTTCAAATTCGAACTCCATTCCCATGCGATATAAGCAAGTAGTAATTAAGGCTGCGATGCACCCACCAATCACCGGCCCTGGGATATGATATTTACTTAATATTGGTGTGTGTTTTTTGGTTACCTCACCAAACAACAACATCAAGAGTGCCAAAATGGCAGATTCAACGGCATTTACAGAAATTACATTCATTATCACGACCTAAACAACCGAATAAAAAAGCCCCGACTTGACGGGGCTTATATTTTCTAGCAACTACGAATTACGCAGAGAACTCTTGGAAGTACTCATCCAACACAGTGCGTGTTGCACGGCCGATTAGCTCGTACTCGTGGTGAGTAAGGTTCGCTAGTGATACACGTACTGATGCGTGTACTGTGTCGAAACCTTTACCAGGTAGTAAGATTACGCCGGTTTCGTGAGCAAGACGGAATAGGAAGTCTTTACCTTTCTCGTTAGCTTTGAACCAGTCGACAAACTCTTGACCGTAAAGTTTGCCACCTAGCGTGTCTAGCTCTAGTAGTGTGTAGTAATCCACACGGTCTTTGTTCTCTTCGATTGCTACACCCATGTTTTTGTAAAGCGTTATGTAGCGCTCACGGATGATGCGTTTACAAGCGGCTTTGTAGCGACCTTCTGAGTCCATTAGACAAGTTAGAGCAAACATCGCCATTTGCACTTGTTGCGGTAGAGATAGACCGGCAGTGTGATTCAAGGCTACGCTACGGCTATCCGCAACGATGCGGTCGATGAACTTAATGTCACGTGGCTCTGGAGTCAGTGTTTTGTAACGGTCATCCAATTGGCACTGTTTTTCTTCGCTGAAAGAACTTAGTGCGTCATCAAATACGTTTTTGTGTTGGATACCAATGGTACCTAAACGCCAGCCTGTTGCGCCAAAGTACTTAGAGAACGAGTAAACACAAAGTGTGTTGTATGGTAGTTTTGCAAATAGAGAAACGAAGTCATCGGCAAATGTACCGTATACGTCATCAGTGATGATGAATAGGTCACTGCGTTGCTCATTCACAAAGTTTGTTAGGTTCTCTAGAGTCTCGTCAGAGAATTTCACTGATGCTGGATTAGCAGGGTTAACGACGCAAAGTAGTTTGATGTCTGTATCTGCCAGTTTCTCGATTTCAGACATTGGAAGCTGCCAAGTGGTCTCATCAAGACGCAGTTCAACGATCTCTAGTTCGTACTCAGAAAGCTCTGGGATTTCTAGGTAAGGGGTAAAGATTGGCGTGATTAGCGCAACTTTGTCACCTTTTTTCAATAGACCATTGTTGAACATGGTTGCGAACGTGTACGTCATTGACGCAGTGCCGCCTTCTGTTGCGAACAGGTCAAAGTTAGTCGTCATTGGCATTGGGCCGTACATCTCTTCTGCGATGTATTGTTTAACCACTTTCTCGATGTTCACTAGCATACGTGGTGGCACTGGGTAGTTACACGCAAGGTAAGCCAGTACTAGCTCGTTTAGGAACGCTTGTTTTTCGATGCCTAGACGGTCTTTTGCGTAGCTTAGTGCACGACGTAGGAAATCAACGCCTTTGTCTGTTGCATATTGGCTTGCGAACGTGTCGAAACGCTCAACGATGCCGACGCCATCAGGGATACCACCGAAATCACCACCGAGGTAAGCGTAGTTACGTTCCGCTTCCATTACTGCAAATTCACCCAAACGAATAAATGCTTTACGTGGCAATGTTGCTAAGAAGTTTGGATTACCACGACCTGCGTCTAGTAAAGCACGGTCTGGCACTGCTTGCGCCACTTCAATTAATTTGTCTTTTAATTCAAATGGGCTTAAATCAGCGAATTTTGAAAAGTCGATATTTGTATTTTGTGTAGTCATAATATTTACCTAATAATTTAATATTAAACACTTGTAATTAAATAAAGTGTTTTACTTAAGTGTGATTATTCAGGCCTACCCTATTTTTGATTGGGTAGGTCTGTTAATAAGTTGATGATTTTTTAAATCTATAATGAGTTGTAGGTTTTAATTACATACCCGCATTAACGGTAATAATGCCGACGATAATTGGGCCCCATAGAGTCAGTAACACGTTGGCTACGGCGTAAGTCACAGTAAAAGAGAATACTGGCGTTGCGTTGCCTGTTTTTTCCATCAATGCAGCGAACGCTGGGTTTGCACTTCGACCACCGGTTACACAACCTAACGCTTCTACTGGGTTCTTTATCTTCAATACAAAGTACGAGAAGAAGAATGAAATAATCTGTGGAATGATGGTTACCGCAACACCCAAGAATAGTAGGCTCATACCGTGTTCTTTGATGGTGTCTACCGCTTGAGGGCCCGCTTGGAGGCCAACAATGCCTACAAATGCTGCTAGACCGAAGTCGCGAATAAAGCTTGCTGCTGATTCTGGGAATTGCGCCACATGTGGGTTACGGCTGCGTAACCAACCAACAATCAGACCTGACACTAGACAGCCTGCACCAGAGCCGATAGTGACCGGAATACCTGCAATTTTGAAGTTGATTAGGCCAATCAAAAGACCCAATACCATACCCATGCCTAGTACAATGAAGTCAGTCATTGTTGCTGAGTTCATTGGCTTACCGATTGTACCTTGAACACGATTAATATCGCTTGGTGAGCCAGTTAATTGAATAACATCATTTTTCTTAACAACAAGGTCAGCGTGAACTGGGATTGATACACCTTCGCGAAGGTAGTCAGTCACATAAACACCACGGTAAGTGCCTTTGTTCGCTTCTGATTTGATTTGACCTAGTGTACGGCCAATCAGTTGTTTGTTGTCTGCGATAAGCTGACGGTTCTCTTCAATGACTTCGTACTCTTCTGGAAGCACAACTTCAGAGCCAACAGAGTCACCTTTCAACTGACCAATGGCTTTACGAGTACCTGTGATAACCAGAACATCGCCTTGTTGAAGCTTAGTAAATTTGTCTGCTTCAATCGCTTTGCCATCACGCTCGATAACTTCGATGCATGCGTCTATTGAATCTTGATTGATTTGGGCTAGTGTCAAACCATTCACTTTGCTCTCTGCTTTGATTTCAAAAGCGCGAGTCTCAAGTTTTGTCATCGCATTGAATTCACCAGCACCAAGCTCTGCATTACCATCTGAGTTCGCTTCTGCCATTTTGATTGCTTCAGCGCGGATATCCCATTTCATTAGTGTTGGGAATACCCATGTCACCATTAGGATTGGACCTAATGAACCAAAGATGTATGTTACAGCGTAACCTACAGCAACGTTAGTTTGCATCAGATGTTTGGCTTCTTCAGACACACCACCCAAACGGGCGATCGCATCGCCTGCAGTACCAATGATCGCAGACTGAGTTAAACCACCGGCAGCTAGGCCCGCAGCAGTACCTCTATCTAAGTCAAACAACCACGCAGCGGCAAGTACACACAATAAGCCTGAAACCGTCATAACAACCGCAGACAACAGAATGTTGATGGTTCTAAAGTTAAGCGCTTTAAAGAATTGTGCGCCGCCTTGATAACCCACAGCATAAATAAAGAGCGCAAAGAAAATACTTTTTACGCCGGGATCAATCTGAACACCAAATTGCCCAATAATTACGCCCATTAATAATGTTCCGGCCACACCGCCTAAAACAAATCGGCCGATAGTAATTTTACCAACCATATAACCCAATGAGAGTGTAATAAATAATGCGACAAATGGTGCCATGTCAAACAGATTAGAAATAATGTCCATGACAAATTTACTCTTGTTACTAAATATAAGGAGTAAATAATCTAACGAATAACTTAATAATGATATTTGTTGGATTATTCAAAATAAATAAAGCATCTCGTTGCTTCGAACCGAATATTAAGAACAAAAGGTTTTATTATGTAATCCCATTTGATGGATCAAATCATCACTTTAACTGTTCGCATAGTTTTTGAAGTGCAATTTACACCTTAAGTGATTGGTTTAAATAGATTTATCTTAAACCGGCAAAAGTAGATGATTTTCGAAATCAATTTCAATTAAGTGTTTCCACTTCAAGAACGACAACCTACCTACCGTTGTTTTACTGGCTTACGGCTCTCAACAAAGAGGCAGTTGGCATAATCACCGAATAAAGTTGGATTTTGATGGGTACGATCCTCTATAAGCGATTATCACAATAAATCGAACTCCGTTATCGTTGCATTCATCAAACAAATAGAGAACAGAACCATGAATACCATGCCGCATGAGCTTGTGTGGGATGAAGTCTACTTCCCACCGCTGTTATTGGTTATCGCACTGGCTTACATACTGACAATGCTAACAGGGTCAATCGCGACACGGTTTGGCCTTCATAAGTACGTCGCCTTTCCTGCAATAGCAGAACTGAGCTTGATCGTGATTTTTACTGGCGCTATCGGCCATTTTATTACCATTTTTTGAGGCACTTACTGTGATCAAACGTTATCTCATCACACTTTTATTATTGGCTGCTGCGGGAACTGTGGTTTATAGCTATTACCAGTCGTACTCAAGTAACCCATGGACCAGAGACGGACAAGTCAGCGCTTATATCGTCTCGATTACACCTCGAGTCACGGGTCAAGTCATTGAAGTGCATGTCGAAGACAACTCGAAGGTAAAAAAAGGCGATCTTCTTTTTGAGATCGATCCGAGTATTTACAAGGCGACCTACAGAAAAGCACTTGCGACTCAAAAACAAGCATTTGCCCTACTCGCCAAAGCCAAAAACGAAGAGCAACGCGCGTTGAATTTAGAGAAAAGAACGCCCGGTGCCGTGCCCGTGCTGACACTAAACAACTTGAACAACGCGGTAGAAACCAGCGCCGCAAATGTCGAACTGGCAAAAGCGAACGTAGAAGAAGCACATCTCAACCTTGAGTACACCAAGGTATATGCGCCTACTAACGGCTATATCACCAATCTGAACCTACGTGTTGGCTCTCAAGTTGTCGCGAATTCACCTGTGGTTGCGCTAATTGATGAAGATAGCTTCTGGATTGAAGGTTATTTCAAAGAGACTGATTTAGTCGGTGTCGATGCTCAGGACACTGCTTATGTGACCTTAATGATGCACAACAATGTTCAGCTAGAAGGACATATCAAAAGTATTGGTTTTGGTATCGCGAAGCAAGACGGCAGCACAGGTAATGATTTATTGCCAAACGTGAATCCAAACTTCCAATGGATACGCCTAGCTCAACGCATCCCTATCAAAGTGAAGTTAGACAAAATACCAGAAGACGTACAACTGCGTGTTGGTATGACTGCCTCGATCAAAATAATCAAAAATAGCTAGGTGATTCTTATGTTCACTGCATCGACTAAAGACGCGATTAAAGTCGCACTCTCTATCGTTATCGCAATCTGCCTAGCGTTGTGGTTTGGTTGGGAAAAACCGTATTGGGCTGCGATAGCCGTCGCAGTGATGGCATTGAACGAGAGCTTCGCCCATTCAATAAACAAAGGCCATAACCGGTTAATGGGAACCTTGTTAGGGACCGGTTATGCCTTTTTCCTCATTGCGATGTTTTCACAAGATCGATTTTTGTTTCTAACATTTCTTACCGTGTTCTTAGGCACTTGTATTTTCATGTCTAGTGACGAGAAATACGGCTACATCTTTTCAATAGGATTTACCGTGTGTTCGATTGTTGCTTGTATGGGCGGGTTTGATAACCAAACCACCTTTCACTTTGCTGTACTTAGACTTCAAGAAACACTATTAGGTGTTGTTGTGTTCTCTATTGTGTATCGCATCGTGTGGCCTGTGAATACTGAACTCAACTTTGTACAACGTTTCGAAACCAGTAAACAAGCGTTGTTAGATGCGATGGAAAAAACAGACAACATCGACATTGCCGCACTTGAAAGCAACACCGCGAATATTGATAAGCTGTATCAACTTTTAGATCTGCCACTGACCGGAAGCTACCACCTTAAAGAGAACATCCAAACATGGCGCTTGCGTATCGATGAAATGGCACATATCCAAGATACATTACTCAAACAAAGTAACAGCGAATCAGACTTAGATATCCAATGGGCAGTTCTTACTCACAACTTGAAGACGTTCGATGTATTAACACCAGAACAATCTCTTGTTGAGGGTGAACTCAATGTCATAGGTGATCATAAAGACGTGTCTTGGCATCATGCACATCGCACGTTTGTTGAACATTTGAATGAAGATGGGCGCAAAGTGCTGCAAGGCGTGTCGATGTTTATCACATCGCTGTTGGTTTGGATTTATCTTCCAGTTCCAGGTGGTTTCATATTTCCTATGTTAGCCGGTGTATTCTCTTCTATGGTGCCGACCATGCCACCAAGCGTTATTAAGGACGCTTTTTATGGTGTGTTGGGTACAGGGTCGGTGGTTCTGTTGCAATACATCTTTGTGATGCCATTAATGACAGAACTATGGGAGCTGGGACTATTCTACTTCCTTAACATTATGGTGATATGGAAAGTGTTCGCGACACCTAAGCTCATGGTACACCGAATATTGGGTATTAACTTATTAGTTGTTCTCACATCTGGTGCGCTCAACCTCACACCTGTTTATGGAATTGAAACGCCACTTTTGATGCTCGTAAACATTTTGATTATTCTGATGATAGCGAAGTTGTTTACTGATCTATTTAGAGTGAGGGTAACTGCTTAGAACTAAATGCGCTTAACAACTCACAACAAAACGGTCTGCCAAGTATTTTTACTTCACAGGCCGTTTTTTATCTATTGAAAATCATTATAAATCAATTGATTAACGCTAATTATTACTAAATGAGGATAGCGTCCATCAAAAGCGATTAACGCGATCTGCCACCTCCTCTTAAAATCCTCTCATTGATTGACGCAATGCATTTTTAGTCGCGACATTCACACTAGCAATCCTAACGGATAAATACATAACAACTGAACACGACGTTCAGTATTACATCGACTGTTTGAGTCTCGAAGGTTTGAGGCTACTCAGCGTGGGAACCGTCATGAGTTTTTTTGAAATACGCACCAGCGCCTGTAAGACCCATACTCTTTCTGTGTTAGCGTGCGCCCTATTACTTACCACCCCCAATTTTGCGTCTGCGGCAGAAACCAATACTTACAGCGAAGTTATGGAAAAAGGTCGAGCACTATTTGACAAATATGGCATCAGTCACGATTTACCAAAGCTAGCAATCAGTTCGCTCGTACAGGGCGAACACCTAGTTGAACACGCACATCGAACCATACAAATTGGCGATGAGGTTCGTGACTCAAGCGTCTATCTGATAAAAAACACAGACAGCAAAGGCAACATCGACCTGCGCATCAAATACAACCCGCAAGAGCTGGATGAAAACGAAAAACTGATCGATGAAATTGAAGAGTTTACGCGCACTGAGTATCGACTAAGAAATTATGCAGAAAGCTTCGATCCATCGTCAGTGAAAGTCAATGAAAAAGACAACGGCGACGTGACCATTAGCTTCAACTATTCGAAATACGGCTTACCACAAGACATCGCCTATTTCCGTTTCTTGAATGTTGATATTGAACTTGTAGGCGGCACACCAAAACGCATGGTAATCACCAACGACAAGCCATTTAATCTTGGTAAGTCAAAAGTCGATACCTATTACCAAGTGATTGATTTCCAAACGTTAGACTCTGGTAAAGTCGTTATTGAACGTAAGACAACTAACATCGAGGGTACGTCTAAAACGAAACCGATGACCATGAGCGCTGTAACTGAACCCGTCGCAATTTATGAAGACGACAACGGCGTTAATGTCCTGCATGAAGAGCGTCTAAAAGAAGTTTCAGATCCTCGTATGCAAGAAGCGAGTGTTAAGTTAGATCGAGTATTCCCTTTAATGGGTGACATGGTGCGTCGTCAAGGTATCGATTTACCCCTTCCATTCGGCGTATCAGTGGCTTATCGCAATCAAGATATGGATATACCCATGACAGATTACGTGATTGGTGGAGTGCGCTTGAATGATTTATTTGACCCGGAAGACAGTGTTGCGACGGTCAAAGCGGAAAGTGTTTCGATACGCGGCGACGTAAATATCTTGCCATTCTGGAATGTATTCGGGTACGTAGGAAAGGTAAACGTTGATGCGAATATTGACGCCTCTTATACCGGCGCCGCAGGTGAATACTTAAAAGACAAGCTCAATAACAAATTGCCAGGGCTAGGTAACGCACTTTGCGAAGGTGTCTCTGCCTTATGTAACAGTGGTCGTTTGAATGTACCACTTCATCTTGAATATGACTTACGCGGCGCGGGCACCACATTATCTGTTGGTTACAAAGAATTCTTTGCCTCAGTGACGGGTACTTACTCCCAAACACGCCTGAAAGGGTTGGATGATTGGGGCGACGGCATTGTCACGATTCAGCCAATGTTGGGCTACCAATTAGTTGATTATCGCGCTCAATTCTTCGTTGGTGCTGAATACCAAGGTTTAGATTCACGTATGCAAGGTACTGTAAAGACAGACGATATTGAGTTTGATTACGACGTTGGTGTCGACATTAACCAGTGGGCATTTTTAACCGGAGTCAACAAACAGATTGGCAAGCATTACAACATGACCGTGTTGTACAACAAAGGTGAAACTCGTTCGGCTGTAACGCTGAATCTTGGCTACCGATTCTAGTCACCGAACTTTGATTACCAGCCTAGCCCTTAAACCAGGTTGTTCTTAATAAGAAATTTTGTAGTTCTGTTATCTACGCAGATAGCGATGAAACAGACTACGCCGAATACTATTGTGGAAACTCATTTTATGACTATTGCATACCGTTCAATGATCGCTCTTACTATTACTACTGCCTTAGCAGGTTGCGATACTGATAGTGCCCCTACTGTTCCATTCCCAGACAAGCCCGAACCGTTAGTTCCGGCACCGGCTAAACCGTTTGATGCTCAAATCGGTAACGTAACGATTAAAGCGACGATAGAAGAACTGGTTATAACTTCGAATACCGAAGACGACAAACTGGCTTCTGTTGAATCTTTCAAAGGGATTCAATATGCAGAGGCTCAGCGCTTTGAACACAGTGAAGTTGTAAACCTTGTTGAAGGTACTTTGGATGCGACTCAGTTCGGTTATGCTTGTCCTCAACTAAAAACGACAACACAAACACAAGATGAGAACTGCCTTAACCTCAATATCTGGCGCCCAGTAGGCGTAGATGCTGACGCAGAACTACCGGTTTATGTATTCATTCACGGTGGTGATTTCGAATACGGTTCTGGTGCAGAGCCGCTCATCCAAGGTGATACCGTGGTTGCTCAAGGAAGCGACGATGGTAAGCCTTTCATCTATGTAAGCTTTAACTACCGTCTTGGTCAGTTAGGTACTCAATGGATTAAAGGCGCGAACGAAGATGGCAACTATGGCCTAGGTGACCAGAAGCGCGCCTTAGAGTGGGTACATAACAATATCGCTGACTTCGGTGGTAACGCTCAAAACGTAACCGTTATGGGTCAAGGCTCTGGTGCTATGTCTATTGGTTTCTTACAGCAAGATCATGATATCGCAGGTCAATATTTCCAACGTGCAATCATGCAAAGCAACCCTTATGGGTTTGAGTATCCAAGCTATGAAGTTGCAAAAGATCGCAGTAAGGGTTTTACAGCAGACACTTCGCTTGACAAGATCATGGCGTCGCAAGAAACAGCTTTGGATGGTATTGAACAGCTAAAAAATTGGTTGTTAGGTTCTTTGCAAATCCCAATTCTGAGCCCAGCCGCAGATGAGACGCCAATGTCAAACCTGATGCCTTTTGCTCCATACATATTGTGTGAAAAAACAAGTCGCCTTGGTAGCTGTAGCGAATCAGCAGAGTCACCAATGAAAGCAGGCTTCTCAGTACCAACTGTCCTAGGTGAAAATGCACATGAAGCGAACAGCTTTGGCATGCTATTTAGCGCTACGTTCTTAATCCCGACGGTCATCGAGTTATTAACAAATGATGAACCTGAACTGCTTACTAACGAAGACCCAACAAAGCTAGCTCTAGCTATGGTTAACTGGTTAGAAGATGAAAACAACATCGTTCTTCTGCAACAAAAACTATCTGAGCAAGCAAGTGATGAAGTTTCAGCAGATCTTGTATTGCCAAGCAGTGCGTACAGCGCAGTAACGGGCTTATTTTATGGTGCCAAGCTAGAAGGTGATCTACTTGAAATGACTGGATGCATTGATACCAACGATATTGCGGGTACCGTAGGTTGCTTGGTCGACATTGTTGAGATCACTAGCCACCAGCAAACCCAAGATATTCTGGCTCTAACTGATTTCTACCCTAACTCAGAATCTAGCTTTGGTGGCGCTCTTGACAACATGAAGCAATTTAAAACCTTGCTAAATGACACCTTGTTCAATGGTCCAGCTCGTCACATGGCAGCAAACAGCGGAGTAGAAGCAACGCTATACCACTTTGAGCACAAACCAAGCTTTAACATGTGGAACTATAAAACAGGTCTAAATGAAGAAACGGGCGAATACGACCAACTGTCAATCATTGATCTATTCAAAACGATTGGTTGCATCAGCGGTGCATGTAACGGTTCAGAACTGCCATTTATGTTCAACAAAGCTGTACGTTTTGATGGAAGCGAAGTAAATCCATCAAGCAAAGATAAAGCCCTTATGAACGAAATGTCGCGTCTTTGGTTTAGCGATGAATTGTTCCAGAGCTACCAGTACAGCGATGCTACCGACAATGTGCTTGTCATTGATGGTGCAGGATTCAGCGACAACAGCACTACCTTCGACTGGGACTATGTCACAAACCCAGGTGTTGATCCTAAGCTTCGTGAAGGTCGCTTAACGGGTCTAGCAGAGCAAGGTCTTATGCCTTGGGACTGGTACCTAAACTAAACATATTCAACACCCTTCCTACTTTAACGGCCAGCTCGCTGGCCGTTTCTATATCCAAATTTTATGTTTAAACGCAGGTTAGTTATGACACTTAGCAAACTAAAAACAGCATGCACAATAATGTTGATTGCTTTGGTCACAGGATGTGCCCAACCTTACCCCGATGTTGAACCTGACTTCGAAGCTAACTGGCAAAGCACAGAACATCAAGCCGAAGTCTATTTGATCCCGAGTGCGCCTGAAGCCTTTGCGCGCCGCATTGATCTGGTTCGCCAAGCAAAACACTCGATTGATATGACTTACTTCTCTTGGGAAAACGACACTCTGGGTCTGATGCTGTTAAACGAGCTGAAACACGCCGCTGACCGCGATGTGGCCGTGCGCCTCACACTGGATGACTTGTTGGTATTCAATGACAAATGGCTTGCGGAGTTGGACTCACACGCCAATATTGAGATTCGACTGTTCAACCCTTTTGAGTCACGTAAAGCCAGCTGGATTGGTCGTGCGCTCAACTTCTCTACTCATCAAAAACAGTTAGATAATCGACTGCATGAGAAATACTTTAACGTTGATCACCAATCGATGATCCTCGGTGGCCGCAACATCGGTGATGACTACTTTGGCTACAGCGAAAGTGCCAACTTCTTTGATATGGATGTGCTGTTTAAAGGCTACGTGATTGCTGCTTTCGACCGAAACTACCAAGCGTTGTGGAACAGTGAGCATGTAGTGCCAATTCAAGAACGCATTAAAATCAAAGAGAAAGAGCAATACCAAGCGTTCACCAAAGCGTTGAACAAAGGTGAAAAGAATCAAGCATTGATCACGTCTGAAGTCGAAAGGCAGATAAAGAGCTTAAACCAACCGAAGTTCATTTCAGCCTCTGTCACGCCGGTATTTGACTCACTGGAGAAACTCAATGACAACAAGCCCTACTTTCGCCAACGTATTGAACACTTGATGAAGCAAAAAGTACCGACACCTTCTAAGGTTATTATTTCTACGCCTTATATGGTGCCAAGCGATAACAAGTTTGTATTCGTCGATGCACTTAGAGAGAGCGAAGCCGAAGTCACCTTACTGACGAATTCATCGGCTTCTAATGATTCGGGCTTTGTGCCTGCGTATTACGAAAAACACCGTGAGACTCTACTCGACAAGGGCGTAAGTATCTATGAGTACAAAAGCCAAGCGATCAATGATGATCACTACTTTCATGTTGATACCTACTACCACAACAAGACAGTAATTTTAGATGAGCGTGTCACCTATATTGGCTCTTCTAACTTCGATCCAAGATCAGACTTTCTCAACGTTGAGTTTGGGGTGTTGGTTGACAGTGAAGAGTTTGCGAAGCAAGTGACACACTACTTAACACGTCAGAAAGAGGAGTTGTTCTGGGCTGTGTCGCGAGAACAATCAGGTGACACCATCTGGGCTTCAGAGGAACAAATCCATACTAAGAACCCGAACTACAGTTCATGGAACAAGGTACCTGATTGGTTATTTCGAAAAATGAATGGCGAGTTCGAGCTTTAAGTGTTCAGCTTCGAGTCTTAATTTTCTCCAGTCCAAATGTAAAAAAGCCGCGTAATTCGCGGCTTTTTCATGTTTCAAATACACGTATCTGAGCTTATAGACGGTAGGTCATCGCTCTTTGGGCTACGTAGTTCACCATATCAAGCGTTGTGAAGATCGAATTAACATCATTAATGTTGTAATCCACATGTCCACGCTCCACATATTGCTCAGCGAGACGGTAAATATCAACGACACGCTCAGCTACCGCTTCCATAGGATCAATAAAAGTGACTGTTGGAAATGCCGTTTCAAGTTGCTTTCTAACCAAAGGAAGTTCCGTGCATCCCCAAATAACCGTATCAACGCCCTTCTCTACGATGGATTGAATCGCTACAGCAAGCAGTGCGGCATTACGCTCAAACTCGCCCGCTTTGATCCCGTTGGTTTCTCGGATTGCTTGTCCACACTCTGTCATCTCACCGGTTACTTCACCATAGATAGCACTATGCACGTTATGCTCTTGCTCAAAGGAATCTGGCTTAACGAACACCAGATTCGCGTCCGTTAGGTAACGATCATAGATTCCCGAATTGTATGTGCCGTTGGTACATAAAATACCAACAACAGATTCAGAGTTCTGCTCTTTGATTTGATCAACGGTGGTTTGAAGCATGTCGACGATATAAACGTTGGTGTGCTTTTGAACCTCAGGTCTAAAGTAATGAGCGGTGTTACAGGTCATTACGCCAAACTGAACATTGGCATGTTCTAAAATGCACGCTGACTCAATCAGTTCAGGCACAGGATCGGTACCTTCAGATCGATCGGGGATATCTGAGTTTTTCACCACTATCATGGCCATGTGGTCTTAGTCTTTAAGTGCGCCGTGTTCAATTTCTTTCTTGGCGACGATATCTTGGAACAGAGCATCTGCTTCAGGGCCCATATTACCAAATACACCGAATCGTAGCTTTTTCATTGTTTTTACCTTTGTGTTTGCTAAAGCACAAAGGTTATTACGCTCTTTCGATTTACTTGAATCCTATTAGATGGTTCGCATCCTCGCGAGTGCATAAACAGCGTACAAAAATCAGAATTGAGTACCAAAGGAAAAATGAATACGAAATTCGTCGCCTTCAGGCGCATCTAAGCCGTAAGCAAAATCGAGCTTAACTGGCATTAACTGTGAGTTCCAAATCAAACTCACGCCCGTCCCACGCTTCCAATCCGCTTGTTGATCAAATGCATCACCCACATCAAGAAATGCGCCCAACCAAATTGAACGATAGACTTGATGCTGATATTCGAGCCCAGCAGTTAACATATAACGTGCCCCCGTTAGTTCACCATTCTCGTCTCTAGGGGAGATAGATTCGTAACCATAACCTCGCAAGTTTCCATCGCCACCAGCAAAATACCGCAGAGACGACGGCACATCAGATAATGATTTGGCAATGTTGATGCCTACGTTGGAGCGGAAATGGAGCTTCTGCCTGTCACTAATATCCCATGAAAGGACACTGTTTCCTTCCAACCGCAACAGCCTTGAGTCAGAGAACAGACTAGGGTCAGAATACTCGACAGAATAGATGTGTCGATGATTGAGCTCCAACTGATCATTTTTACGATCAACCTGAGAAAAACTGATGCCAGGTAACAGCAATTGCGATTGCTCTTCCTCAGACGCCTGACGGTACTGTTCGTGCAAGTATTTGACATAAATGGTGCTTTGCCAATCACTGTCTAATTGCCAGTAACGTTCGAACTTAAGATCGTTTGTAAAGCTATTGGTGTCTCGATGATCAATTCGTTTCGATTCAAACTGAATACCAAAGTAATCCGTTGTGACTTTCTCTGTGGGGATTTTGTACCCCAACTGAAGTGATTGCTCCTGTTCAGACAAATATGTCTGTGTTTCAAAGCTGTGGCCTCTCCGGTTATACCAAGGCTTTGACCAACTGAGAGAGGCGCGTAAACCGAGATCAGTAGAATAGCCGCCACCGACCTGCACGATATTTCGAGAACTTGGCTCGGCAATGATTTCAATTGGAACTTCTAGGTTGTCATCAAGTTTGTCAAAGTCACCATGTACGATGACACTTCGAAACCATTGAGTGTCTGACAAATCAGATTGCAGTTCACCTAACTTGATGGTGTCAAAGTCATCACCTTTTTTAAAGGTGGGTATTTTCTCGATACGAGTAGGGTCAACCCCATCATCAGGAATACTTATAGAACCGAACTTGTAGCGTGGACCACTTGCAAAATACAAGTGTATATTCGCGATGTTCTCGCTAGGAATAACTTCAATCTTTGACTCGATAAACCTGCCGTCAAAATAACCTTTCCGCTTTGCTAAAGAGAAAATCGCACGCTTAGTTTGGTCATATTCTTGGTGAGACAAAGTTAAACCTGAGCCTAACTTGCTTTGATTGAGTATATTGATGAACTCCGCATCTAGGCTAGCTTCACCTGTTATTTTTACTATCGATTCTGCGATGCGCATGACAGGACCAGAATCGATGTTAATGATCACGTTATCAGAATCATTGAGGTCGATATCGAGCTGTGGGTGATAATAACCATAAGGGTTGAGTGCATCTTGAATACGTTTAGATAGCTTCGTTTTCGATAGCTGTGATGCAGGAACATCGGCTAAAGGTTCTAAATATAATTCTACATTTTCGGTGAGAGTTTTATTAACCCCTTTAACCTCAAATTCAGCAGCACTAGAAGAGTGTTGGGTAAACAGGAAAAATGAAGTGGCCAGCACTAATTGTTTAATCGAGGTCTTCACGCGGTTACCCAATTGCTCAAAACCCGAACAGGTTATGAGCAAAGCGTTAAATCGCCGAATCTCTTATGGAGGACGCTATCCTTCGAACGGCTTATAGGGTTGTTTAACACTGCAACAGTCGTTTATTAACGACTCAAATCCCAGCCCTACAGACACAAAAAAGGCGCAATTAAGCACCTTTTGAATGTCTATTACTTATTGATTTATATGGCTTGCTGACTCAAGATCAGTTGTTGTTCAGCCACACATCTTGGTTTTTTGGAGCTTTCTTCTTCTTTTTCTTCTTGCCAGTACCGGCCGGTGGCGCAACAGGTTTTAGTGCTGCGATCAGTTCAGCTGTCGCTTCTTCATCCACTTCAAAGCCTTCAATTTGCTCACGCTCAAGACGAATCTTGTTCTTCTTCTCGATGATTTTGAAGTGGTGGTAATCTTCGTGATCGATCAGAGATAACGCAAGACCAACTTCACCTGCACGACCACTTCGGCCGATACGGTGCATGTAGTCTGACGGGCTACGCGGTAAGTCAAAGTTGATTACCACTGGAAGCTTCTCAATATCCAGACCACGTGCCGCGATGTCTGTCGCGATCAGAACGTCAATCTCGCCAGATTTGAAATCTTCTAGGATACGAGTACGTGAACCTTGCCCTTTATCGCCGTGGAATACTTCTGCGATGATACCGCGCTTGTAAAGCTTGTCTGCTAGGTGCTCACAGCTGTTCTTCGCATTAACGAAGATCAGAGCTTGGCGCCATTCATGTTGTTGAATTAGGTGTGCGAGTAACGCTGTCTTGCGACCTTTTTCTACTTCGAATACACGTTGAACCAGTGTGCTCGCATTGGCACTTTGAAGTTGAACTTCAATTGGATCGCTTAGAAGTTCGTGAGTCAGCGTTTTAACTTGCTCTGGGAAAGTTGCAGAGAACAACAAGGTTTGTTTTTTGCTCGGCAAGAGCTTCAAGATTGCATCAAGTTCTTCGGTAAAACCTAGGCTTAGCATTCGGTCAGCTTCATCAAGCACTAACGTTTTCACTTTATCTAGTTTGATAGCGTTGCTCGAAATAAGGTCAAGCAGACGACCCGGTGTTGCCACCAAGATATCAGTGCCGCCACGTAGCGCCTGCATTTGAGTGTTTACCGATACACCACCAAACACACAAACCGTTTTAATCGCGCCATTGAAATGCACAGCGTAAGATTTAACGCTGTCAGCCACTTGCTTAGCAAGTTCACGAGTAGGAACCAAGATAAGGCCAGAAACAAAGTTACCTTTGCCTGAACGACGGTCCAGAGGGGCATCTTCATGAATCTTTTGTAACAGTGGAAGTGCAAATGCTGCGGTTTTACCTGAACCGGTATTTGCGCCTGCAATTAAATCGCGTCCTGCTAACACACTTGGAATAACTTGCGCTTGGATAGGCGTTGGCTGTTGGTATTCAAGCTCAGATAAACGAGCCATCAAAGGAGAGATTAAGCCAAGATCAGAGAAGTTGGTTGGTGTAGTGGTGTTAGTCATTAATTGCAGGAACTCAAAGCTAAAATAATAGCGCGCTATATTAACGTATTTCAGCAGTATTACGTAACTAAATCGCCCTTTCGCTTCTATTTCACTGATTAATATCCGTCAGAAGCGAAGTTATCGATGTGAGAACCTCAATACTCGCCGTACCAACTTCGTCTAAGAGTATTCCAGCTACACAATTGTCGTGGGTTGCAGTTAGTTCAGCCAACCTGCTACCGTTTGTTCCGGTGCATACGAATTCGGCTCGGTTAACCAAACAGCTACGGCATCGGGCGAAGCGACTAGCGGATCAAAGTCCACATTGAATTGCCACTCAGATTCACCACGTTGGTAGCCATCGTACACTACGACAAAATCATGTTCGAGTTTCTTACCCCTGTTCTCGCCCGCCTTAACGCTGGTGACTTCGTTCATCGCAAGCAAAGCTATATGAGCAACATAATCCCCTTTGCCTTCGTAACTTACGCTGAACGTATCGCCTTTATAGTTGACCGTTAGCTTGGGGTTATTTTGTTGTTTGAGCGAAGGCAACGTTCTGTCTAACCAGTTAAAATAACCGCGCCACTCTTTTCCATCGACAACAAAGCCGGGTGTGTAAACCCCACTTGTTACTCCATAAGCTTTGTACAAGCGTTGCTTCTGACTGAACGCCTTACTCGCGAACTTATCCCCCCAACCTAAGTAATCCCAATAATCGACGTGATAGGCAAGCGGAATAACTTGTGTCCAAAGTTTTGGATGGTCTTCAAAAGTACTGAGGTACTGATCAGCAGGTGGACAACTTGAACAACCTTCAGAGGTGAAGAGCTCGATAACCTGTGCGGGCTGGCCTTCATTACTCCAGGTTTGTGCAAGCGACACTGAGGAATAGAAGCCGATCGGTAAGGCAAATAAACAAAGTTTAATCAATGATGAATTGCGTTTGGCGTGTGACATACCGAGATCCTTGTACAAAGCGAATTGAATGGCGCTCAAATACAGACCGTTATGCCTAGGTTTTTCTTTCAGGTGCTTAGTTTACGAAGAGATTGAGTTTATTTCAGATACAAAAACGCCAGCTTTAGAGGCTGGCGTTTTCTTAAAATTCTATATTTACATGTTAACGCTGAGATTAACGGTTAATACCGATATCGCGTTGCATGTGACCAGATAGGTCGCTTGCGTAGTAACTACGTGGAGAGTTGTCTACGAAAAGAATATCGAAAATGTGTGCAATCAATCCTTTGAAGTTAACCGAGTAGGTTTTCTTATCCATAGAGTTAGGAACAGCGATAGTATTCATTTGTACTGCTTGAGCCATGATTGCCTCTCTATAAATTTATTAATGTGTTTCGTTCTGATGACAAGAATAATAGGTGATCTTTTGCAGGTTAAAAAATGACTAAAATTAGATTTTGGGATTAGTTTTTCTAATAAAACAAACCATTAACAATGGCACAAAATAGATATGCAGATTATGTGAGTACAAATTCAACATAGTGTTTAAATCATGCATTTAGTACAAATACCCCGCAAACAACAGTGGCCAATGTCACAGAAAATTTACATAAATAAATTTTCCACTTCATCAGCCACGTGTTCATTCTCGACTTTTCGATAAGTTATATTTGTTTTTAATTTACTTGTTCAATGCCTGGCTTCTTCGCATAAACCGACGCTATAACCGCAATCGTCATCGTAGAAACCAATACCGCCAATGACCAGTAAGTTGGGATAGCCCACTCGCTATCAACCAGAAGCATTTTCACACCAATGAACACCATGATGAATGAAAGCGCGGGTTTCAAATAGATGAACTTGTCCATCATACCTTGCAGTACAAAATACAACGAGCGAAGACCAAGTAACGCAAACACGTTAGCCGCAAGTACCAAGAACGGTTCTTGTGTTACCGCAAAGATCGCAGGGATAGAGTCTAATGCAAACATCACGTCCATGACTGCGATCGCACCGATGACCAACATCATTGGAGTGAATGCCCATTTAGCACCCTGTTTAACCATTAATGCAGGGCCATGGAAGTCCTCTGTTACCGGCATCACTTTACGAAGTAGCTTTTCAGGCAGAGTATTCACACTCTCCTCTTCGCCCTTGTCTAATGCCAGCTTAATACCTGTACCAATCAAGAACGCAGCGAACACGTAAAGCACCCAGTGATATTCCGCCAATAGCTGTGCGCCTAGTGCGATCATAATTGCACGAAGCACCAATGCACCAATTACGCCCCAAAGAAGCGCACGAGGTCTTAGATGCTCAGGAACTTGGTATTGAGCAAAGATCATCGCAAAAACAAACAAGTTGTCTACGCTAAGGGATTTTTCTAACAAGTAACCCGTAATGAATGACACGGTTGCTTTTTGCGCTGTGTAGTCACTGTTCGGCGCATAAATATCCCAAAATAGGTAAATCGAGCCAGCAAACAAAAACGCAAGTACAAACCAGAAAACACTCCAGATTGCCGCTTTCTTGATAGTAACGTTACCGCCACGAGTCTGATAGATATCAATAGAGACGAGAATAACCGTTAGCAGGAAAAAGCCCGCATAAGTCGTCATGATTGGCGATGAAAAAAAGGATTCACTATTTGTAGATAATAGAGATTGAGTTGAGTTCATTATTCCTCCGGGCGGAAGAACTGTACAAAGACCTTCCGCAAACAAAGCATACCAAGCTCCATTACGGATCTTGACTGTGATTGCGTTGGTCTCGTTGAAGTGAAATATGGGATTTCACTTTTACATACCGGATAGACTCTTGGCCTAACGAGATGACGATATGTAAACTTGCGCTAACTACTCCCCAAACGCGTGGATAATAATCCTCTGGTTGTGTTTCGTCTATATAAATTTGCACGGAAAAAGCAAAAAAGGAGCAAACGCTCCTTTCTGATTGATGCCACTTTGTCAAATAGACACGCGAATTGATTCTAAGAATAAATTCGCAAGTCAAACACACTATTGCACTGCGTAATGAAGTTGCAAAAAGAGCAATTTACAGCCCTGCGGCAGGTATTAAATACACTAACGCTGACCAAACTGATACCCAACCGACAACCGCTACCGCATCTAACCAATCTTTCTTATCCATGCATATCTCCACAAGAAGGCGACCTGCAGAGATAAAGCATAAACAATGCCAATTTTATAAATAACCCAAAGTAATAGTGTTAAATATCAGTATCAGCTTTAGTTATCTAAAACACTCCATGCAATTCAACGGTTCATTGAGTTGAAGCGACTCTGGGTGGTCTTGCAGAAACTCGATGAAGCAGTCTGCCATAGAGTCAGTGGTGACCGTGCCATCACCGATCATATCCAACACAGCGTTATAGCCCTCTTTGCCTTTCATTGTATAGGCTGACGACGCGCCCCTGTAAATACGGTTGCGAGAAACAGCTTGCCAACCTGAATCATCAGAGTGAATTTCTAGATGGTGAATCCTGTGTCCTATAGGCGCTTCTTTGTGGTAACAAAACCTCAAATTATGTGTATAAGGAAAGCTACCTGAACCTGTGCCCACGACACCATTATCAATCGCGTTATTGATTGCACCTTCAAGCATGCAAGCGATCGTTTCACCTTTTACTTCATACACACCAATAGGTACGGCAAACGGTAGTAGTTTTCCGGCAATATCGGCAACAGAGACATCGCCGCTGTTCAGTGAATTTCTTACACCACCGGCGTTGTGAATGGCAAAGTCAACCTGATGCCCTTTCTTGTTCATTAGATGGTGAAATGATTGAGCAACCAAGGGGGCTAGTTGACTCGGGCCTTTAGCATCTGGAATACGTACATGGCGAAGTTTAGTGTCTGCATGAGCAATCACTTGTTGCTGAAGCTTTCGAACTCGCGGCTGGTATTTATCCGTCAGAATGCTCTGCAGCTCAGGATCTTTCTTACACACTGCAATATTAGGGTGATTGTTTAAAAACTCACACGCCATATCGTGGGCATCGTCTTGCCCTACTTCACTCAGTTTCGCGTCTATAAAGAGTCGACGGCCTAATAACAGTTCGTTTTTACCATTGAAGTGCGTCACTTTGCCTTGAGAATCGAACTCGATTTCGCAGTGTCCTAAGCTCATGGCGTGGAAACCCGCTTGCACAACATAGGTATCGCCAATTTTCACACCGTATTCATCATCTTTAACTAAGCCGATATCAGAGAAATCACCTTGTAAGCGATGACTATGACCACCAACGATGACACCAATACCTGTTACGTTGGCTGCTAACTCTAAATCAGCTTCGTAACCAAGATGGCTAAGTAACACAATCTTGTTGATACCTGCTTGATGGATTTGCTCAATGGTCCCTTTTGCTGTTTCCAAAGCATTTTCAAACGGTGTATCGATATCTGGGTTAGCGATGCCTGCCATCTTGTCGATGCTTAAGCCGAATATTGCGACCTTCTCGCCATCAAACTCTTTCGTTATAAAAGAAGCACTTCGTGTTTCAGGCCGATAAGGCTTAACAATGTCGTTGTCCGCTAGCGTATGAGTTTTATTGATATCCTCATTCGATAGATTCCAGTTACCGGCCAACAGCGGGAATTTGATTCTTTTCGCGAAAATCGCAACGGGCTCATTACCCATGTCTAACTCGTGATTACCGAGCGTCATGGCATCTATATTAAGGGCATTCAACAAATCGGCATTGGCTTTTCCCTTGAATAAGGAAAAGTACAACGTGCCTTGGAAGCAGTCACCAGCGTGCAAGAACAAGGTTCCAACCTTCTGACGCTGGGCATCTTGTTTTATTTGTTTGAAGCGTGTTGAAATTCGAGCAAAGCCACCAGCACTGACATAAGGTTCAATGATGTGGTTGTTCATTTTAAGTGATAGCTGTAACGAGGTTGGTTCAAAGTATGAGTGGGTGTCGTTGATGTGTGCCAACACTATTTTTGTCGGCTTATTCTTTTTAGTCATATTTTCTTCTCTCTTTGTCCCTTCATACTAGGTCGAGAATCATGACAGAATCGTGAATTTTATGAAACTGCACTGCAAAAAAATACTCGAGATAGATCAAAAATCTCATTTTGCACCGTATTAATAAACAACGGGTTTTGTGACAGGTGAGCATACCGGATTTGGATTTTTCGATTATGATTAAAGATATCTGTTAGCTTTCAAATAATTAGCAGAGCCTTCCGTTAGGAGTAAGCCTATGCAACTAGAAAGAATCGAGATTTCTGGCTTTCGAGGTATCAAGCGCATGTCACTCGCGTTTGACGAGCTAACCACGCTTATTGGTGAAAATACTTGGGGTAAGTCTTCATTATTGGATGCCCTTTCCGTCATTCTGCCCTCAGACGGTGTGCCATATCACTTTGAAATGACCGATTTTCATGTCGATTACTCTGTTTCACACCCGCAGTCTCAACATCTTCAAATTGTTCTCGCTTTAAAAGCTAACGATAAGAGCGAACTTAACGCAGGTCGTTATCGCAAACTCAAACCTATTTGGGTTCAAGATGAATTTGGCGTATTTCGCATCTACTATCGCATCAGCGCGACGTTAGAACAGTATGAGACAACAACACACTATGCATTTCTTGGTTTGGACGGTAATCCGCTCAAGCTTCATCATTCAGAAAAGCTTGCTCAAGAATTAATGACCTTACATCCCGTTATCCGTTTGCGTGATGCAAGGCACTTTGATCGTCCTTTCAACGGCAAGTCCCTTAACCACAATGCTCACCTGCCGACTAATGTTCACGCAACTAATGCAAATTCAAACGGGAACGGGAACGGGAACCATCACACGAGCAATGGCACAACAAATGGAAACGGCGCCAATAACGGTAATGGTCGACAAGCAAGAATAGAAAAACGAATAGACAACACCTGCCGCCGTCTTATGGCGATACCCGGACATGTTAATAAAGGTGAAATGCGCAGTAGCCTAGAGTCGATGCAAAGTTTGATTGAGCACTATTTTTCTTTCAAAAGTACTTCTCGTCGTAACCCTAGAAAACAGCGAGACGGATTGCTTTATTCTGCGGGTACCAATGATCAGAGTATTCATCAACTCGTCGAAGAGACCAAGAACAAACAAACTCGCTTATTATTCATGGGGTTACTTAACGCTTATCTACAAGCTAAAGGGCCAAACGACTTAAGGCGATGTGCGCGCCCTCTGTTGATCCTTGAAGATCCAGAAGGTCGATTGCACCCAACACACTTGGCAAGGGCTTGGAGCTTGATGCAGAAATTGCCCATGCAGAAAATCCTGACCACCAACAGTGGCGACCTACTTGCGGCGGTCCCACTTCAATCGATTCGTCGCTTGGTTCGTCAGTCAGACAAAACCATCGCCAATCAACTCAACATGAACCATTTCAGTAAGGATGAACTTCGACGAATTGGTTTTCATATCCGCTTCCACCGCTCTGGGGCACTATTTGCTCGCTGTTGGCTATTAGTAGAAGGTGAAACCGAGGTTTGGTTGTTCAATGAACTTGCCAACCAATGTGGCTATAACCTAGCAGCAGAAGGTGTGCAGATTATTGAGTTCGCCCAATCAGGACTTAAGGCACTGATTAAGGTCGCGCAAGAGTTTGGCATCGATTGGCATGTGGTAACTGACGGCGATGCGGCGGGTAAAAAATACGCAGCAACGGTGCTATCGAAGCTTGGTAATGATCAGGAAAGACATCGACTCACCGAACTGCCAGATAAAGATATCGAGCATTACCTATATATGAATGGATTTGAGAGCTTTTTCCGTGACATGGTTAAGATTCCATACGATCACCCTATCCCTCCAAAGAAAGTGGTTGCCAAAGTATTGAAGAAACATGCAAAACCCGACCTTGCACTCGCCATTGTTTCTCATTGCGAGAATCAAGGACAAGAATGCATTCCGCTTTTATTAAGGTGGACATTAAAACGCGTGATCACCATGGCGAATGGAAATACCTAAACATAATTTGTTTTATAGATGCTATCAGTTGCTCTACTGATGAAATATTTAGCTAGTCGCCTCAACCAAAAAAGGCACACCAAACGGTGTGCCTGTATAAATCGATATACAAATTAATTGGGGGTTATCTTGCAAGAGTTCACAGTGACTAACTAAGGTTAGGTTAACGAATTAAGCCTTTGCCTGTTTAGTGTGTTGTTCAACAACTTCCGAAGATTGAGTCGATTTCTCGTGAAGCCATAGCCCCGTTGCTTTCATCAAGTATCCAAATACACCACCAAGCAGTAAAGATGGCACTACAAGTTGCCAATCACCACCTGCAGCAAACGTCGCACAGCAACCAATGAAGGTGCCTGGGATATAACCTAGCCACGCTTGTTTCGCTTGAATACACATAAAGAATGCCACAATAGCAGTAATCATGTAGCCTAAAATCTCTAACCCTGCGAAGGTTGAGCTTTCGATAATCACCATTGCCCAGAATACGCCAGTCATGTTGGTCAATAAGCTACCTGCTAGTCCTTTAACGCCGCCTGTTGGCGAAGCAAAGTAACTGGTGCAACCTAAGAAACCTGCCCATGACAATAAGCCGAAAGAGATAGCAATCCATCCCCATAGACCTGACAAAATACCTGTTGTTAATGAAATCGCGACTAATGTACTCATACTATTTCTAAAGCCTAATCACGTAATTGAACGCAACCGGATTTAGCCTCACTTAAAATCAAGTAAGCATACTATGGGAAGATAGCCCTTATTTGGCCGATCACGATCACATTAATAATGTATGCACTTGTGCATTTATCACTAGATGGAGACCGGAATCGCTTATTCAACATATTTAGTTATTAGAATTGGTGTTGAGTAGCGACTAAAGAATCGACCGTTTGCCTTTCATCATGCGCTTACCTTCACGCTTGATACATTCAGCAAGTGGGTTCTCTGCCATGTCAGCACGCCAAATAAAGGACAAGGTTCTTTCCATTTCAAGCTCAGGAACATTCAACGTCACCAGTTGCCCTGACTCAACAAACTGTTCGACATCTAGATAAGGTAAACACGTTAAATATGGGCCGTTTGCAACCAAACTTCTTAAAACAGGAACGTGTTCATACTCTCGCCATACATCGAGATCGCCAATTAAATGGTGAATAGAGCTATCAAAAACTTTGCGAGTACCCGAACCATGTTCGCGTAATACCCACTTTGCTTGTTCTAATTGTGCCAAGCTGACTCGTTCACGCTTCGCAAACGGGTGATGAGCCGATGCAACCACCGTTAAATGGTCGGTACACCACACTTCTTGGTGAACTCGGTTGTCATCACAACGACCTTCGATAACGCCCAAGTCATATTGATAATCTAATACACCATCAATGACAGCATCGGTACTTTGCACGCCGAGCGAGATTCGCATCTCAGGAAAGTCGTTATCAATAATACTGATGAGATCAGGAACGAGGTGTTCCGCTGGAGTTTGGCTAGCACCTAATTTGAGTTCGCCACTCAACAAATGCTGCTCGTAAAAACCCATCTCAATTTGCTGCGCATCTTGCAGTAAACGCTTCGCTTTTGGTCTTAACCACATGCCCCAATGAGTCAGGGCCATTTGCTTGCCCTGCCTTTCAAACAAAGGCCTGCCGAGCATTTTTTCCAACTGTGCAAGAGACATACTTGTTGCCGACTGAGTCAACGCCAATTTGTCTGCTGCCTGACTAACGCTCCCGGAGTCTGCTACTGCATCAAATACCGCGAGTTGCTTTAATGAATAACGCAAAATTCATCCTTAATGCTTTTAATTATTTGTGTCCTGATGCTCGTTTTTTATAAAGCCAATGAGCAATCAATTTCATTCTACGCGTAACCAAATCTATATCAATAAATTTGATGTGGTTTCTAAAAATTATCAATTTTACCTCTACCCCTCAACGCCCTAATCTGAAATGGCAGGACACAACGAGCCCTGCAAAACATTACTGATTAACCATTACAGATTAACCAGGTCATTAACACTAGGAATTACACATGACGGATTGTTCAAGGGGGGGATATGGCAACCAGCACTTCTGAAAATCATCAACTGTTCTCACCAACAGAAATGATGGCGGAAGCAGAGAAGTTTGCATTAAGTAAAGCAAATAAAACCAGCAGCATGACATTGAGTTTGGCAATCATGGCTGGCGCATTCATCGGGCTTGCTTTTTTATTCTACATCACGGTAACCACGGGCAGCGCTGATGCTGGATGGGGACTGAGTCGCTTAGCCGGCGGTCTTGCCTTCAGTATGGGTTTGATCTTGATTGTGATTTGCGGTGGTGAGCTATTTACCAGCTCAGTGTTATCAAGCATCTCATGGGCTAACAAGCAAATCACCTTCACGAAGATGCTGTCTATCTGGGGCAAGGTGTATGTCGGCAACTTTATCGGTGCCATGTTCCTATTGGCTTTGGTAAGCGCAGCAGGCTTGTATCAACTGGATGGCGGGCAATGGGGCTTAAACGCTTTAAACATTGCTCAACACAAGCTACACCACACCCCAGTTCAAGCGTTTGCTTTGGGTGTGCTTTGTAACTTGTTGGTGTGTTTAGCGATTTGGTTAACGTTCAGCTCTGCTAACGCAATGACCAAAGCAATGATGACCGTGTTACCCGTTGCAATGTTCGTAAGCTCAGGCTTTGAACACTGTGTGGCGAATATGTTCATGGTTCCGCTAGGCATCACGATTCAAGCATTCGCACCAGAAAGCTTCTGGATGCAAATCGGCGCAACACCAGCCCAGTATGCAGACCTAAACGTCATGCAATTTGTCACCGCAAACTTAATACCAGTGACAATCGGCAACATCGTAGGTGGTTCAGTATTGGTCGGCTTAGCGAACTGGAGCATCTACCGTCGCCCACAACTTAAAGCAGCAAAAATTACCGCTATTACACAAACAACAGAAATTACGTCAGTTAAGGAAATTACTATGAACACAGCAACTACTATCAAGCAAATCATGAACACTCAACCAATTACACTGAGCGTAGAAATGCCAACATCAGTCGCGATTGATACACTTTTAGACGCGCAACTTGTTAGCGCTCCTGTTTGCGATGTTGAAGGTCGTCTAGTGGGTATCTTCTCTGTTCATGACGTAATGGTTGACCTTTGGTGCCAAGATTACATCCCAACTAAAGGCCAAAAAGTTGTAGACCTAATGAGCCGTGACGTTGTGGCAATCGACGCAAACGACAAGCTAGTGGACGTTGCTGAGTTCCTATGCATCGACAAAGAGCAACTGTACCCGACGACAAGCATGGGCTTCGCTACTCGCCTGACATCTCTTTCTCTAGAAGAGCGTGCAAAAGCGATGAAAGTAAGCCAACCACATATGCTTCCAGTGTTAGAAAACGGCGTAATGGTAGGTGTGTTGACTCGCATTGAAGTGATGCAAGCACTACGTCCAATCTACGGTGACCGACTAAACGTGGTTCCACAAGCTGAACTAGAAACGGCTTAACTAATCTTAAGTTGAACTATTAGGGATTAGTAGTTCAATTAGATAACTCAGTCATGGCAACGTTGACTGGCTAGAGGTAAACGGTGACTTTTAACGTAACTAAACGGTTTGACACAAAACAGACCTAAACGCGTTGCCATTTATCTCAATAAAAAAGGCGCAAAGTGAAAACTTTGCGCCTTTCTCTATTTCTAACGTAAACGCCCCATGAACCTACAGGGCGATATTACTAATGTTTGAAGTTCCAAGGCAGGAGTGCATCGATATCGGGCTCAGCTTTCGCCAGCTCTTTCATGCACTTGACCATGTAGTCGTAGAGGATAAGACCGTTGGCTTTCGCGGTCTCGATGATGCTGTAAAGCATCGCGCTCGCATCAGCACCGTTTGGTGTGTTAGAGAACAGCCAGTTCTTCCTGCCAATGACCAGTGGTTTAATTGCGCGTTCAGCGCGATTATTATCAATAGATAAGTGACCATCGTCGATATAACGAATAAGCTTTGACCACTGCCCAAGCGTATATTTTATCGCTTTGCCTAGTGGGCTAGAGCCAATCACCTTCTGGGTCGTCATCCATTGGTAAAGCTCATCCAGTATCGGCTTGGCAAGCGCTTGACGCTCTGCTTTTCGCTCTTGGGCAGGCGCACCTTTTAAGCGTGATTCTATCCCGTAGAGTTTTTGGATTTTAGCCAGCGCCTTATCAGCCTTGCCTGATTTACCTTTCCCTTGAAGCTTCTTCGCATCCATGAACTTGCGACGAGCATGCGCTAAGCACCCTACATTGGTGACGTGATGCAGACCATCATAAGCCGCGTAGCCATCGGTTTGTAGATAACCGTTGTAGTCACCTAAAAAGTCCACGGGACACGCCCTCGCGCGACTGTTTCGATAGTCGTACAAGGCAATATTTTTCACATTCGGCAGTGCCGCTTCGGGTGAGTCAGCGCCTGAGCAGTAGAGCCACATATAACACTGCTTCTCTTCTTTGAGCACATTGAGCGGCGTTTCATCCGCTTGAACCACCACTTGTTGAAGTAGGTGCTCTTTCAAGGCGGCATACAGCGGGGCGAACTTCTCACTGACTTGGATGACCCACCTAGCCATGGTGGTGCGTGATAGCTCGATACCCGACTGGGTAAACAGCGATTCTTGGCGATAAAGTGGCATCGCGTATTGGTATTTGCCAAGAATGATGTTGGTCAGCAAGCTTTCTGTGGCGAAGCTTTTAGGGATGAGGCTCTGAGGGGATGGCTTCTGAACGATTCGGCTGCTGTCGCCTGTTTTCTCGCACTGGCGGCAAGCGTACTTAGGACGAACATATTCCAACACTTTGAGTACCGCTGGCGTGAACTCTAGCTTCTCGCTGCGGTCTTCCCCGATTTTATGCAGGCTATGATTGCAGCAAGCGCACTGCTTTTCATGGTCGTCTACATCAAGTTCGATAACCTCACGAGGCAAGGTCTTAGGCAGAGGTTTACGTTTACCGCGCTTTTTCGTTGTGGTCGTGGTTGTCACCTCAACCTCGTCTTCTTTAACGGCTTCACACTCCGCTTCGTTGAAGAGGTCACCTTGTGATTCATCGTAAGGCTTTAACGCCTCCGAGCGTTTAGCGAACTGGCGGTCGAA
>NZ_JBGONQ010000043.1:0-34171 GCF_041439145.1 Vibrio sp. 1F255
CATCACTTCACGCTACCCCTTATTCCATATGGGTTTTTCATGATCTTGCCCTGCATTAACAATGAAGTTAATGACAATGACATATTGAGTCAGCCCCCTGCGTTAATTGTTAGTTATAACGATATGTACCAGAGTAATTTAAGCCTAATTTCTTACCTCAAAAACACTATTAGAAAGTTTAACAATCAACATATGTCTGCTTTTTTCTCCTATTGGGTTGCGGCGTTGCAAGTTGAAAATGATGAGATAGCAAAGCATTTGTAACAGATATAACCCATCTAAAATAGATACGATTAATTAACTTGAGAAGAGAATCAAAGCCTACAACACAATCATTAAACAGTGGGAATAATCTAGGTTTAATTCTGATCTAATTCTGACATCACTCAAAATAAAAAGCGTCGAGGCATATTGCCTTGACGCTTTTTTACGAGAGGGACCGCTATGTTATTCTAGGAAGCGTCATCGACAGCCCCAGTCATCATTCTAGACAGACTTTTACCGCCTTTGGGATCAAAATCAAGTGTTCTAATCGGAAACGGTATTGTCATTCCAGCCTCTGATAATGACTCTTTAACCGCTATAATACCGTCGTGCTTTGCGTCCATATAACCAAAACCTCCTGGGTACTCAATCCAAAACCAAACCAATAAGTTAACGCTACTATCAGAAAAGCTTGAAGCGTAAACCGTCGTATCTTCTTTCCGACTAACATAAGACTTTTGGTTTATCGCTTTGGTTATCACCTCAGCGGCTCTTTTGGGACAGTCTGCGTAGGAAATCCCCACAGGGATCTCGACCCTTCTTCGTCCTTTTCGACTGTAGTTCGTCAAAATATTTCGGAAAACCATCTTATTGGGAATCATGACGTGTTGACCAGAGAACGTTTCAACCAGTGTATTTCGTAAGTTTATTTTGACTATGGTACCCATGACATCGTTGGAACCAACAACATCGCCAATTTTAAAAGGTTTACGAATACTCATTGTAATACCTGAAATGAGGTTCTCAGTCATATCTTGAAAAGCAAAACCGATAGCTAAACCTAGAATACCGGCACCGGCAAGCAACGATGTAACCGTACCTTGGAGCCCAACAAAATCTAACGCGACAAAAAATCCAATAGTAACAATGGTAACCTTAACAATAGAAGCCAGTAAGTTAATGACTTCTTGAGAGTCGACAACTCTATTGCTCAATCTTTTAAACAACTTACCGCTTATGTTGGCAACAAAGATAAAAATAAGAAACGTAACAAAAGCAACAATCAGGTTAGGGATAAGTTTAATTGCTTCAACTAACCAATGCTCTAACTTACCCTCTATCAGATGCTGAAACTTCTCTAAGTTAAAAGAGAGATTCATGTCCATGGTGTCTCCTTCTTATTCAATATGCGGATTATTCAATACATTCATGGAATACAAACCGTTAAGGCTTGCTTATCAATACTTATCTCCAGCGAATCAGCCGAATACGTCTCTCCATCAATCACGTATGAAATAGGTCGGTCAGAATCAATTTTAACGAGCTGTGCCGAAGCATAAGTAAAGTAACTAGCTTGTTCTTTCGCTCCGAGACTCGATAACAACAGATCAGATAGAGCGATAGCTCGTTTACTAAGTGAATTTGTGTTTTCCAAATAGGTAATATGCAGCTTCCCATCATCCGGCCTAGGAGGCTGTCCCCCTTGAGCAAGCACAGTACTAAAAGGGGAAGAGTTCGCCACGACCAAACTTTGTAATTTCATACTTTGTGATGGTTGGTCATCGATTGAAATTTGAAAGTGTTGATTATCGTCGGTGATTACTGCATTGAAGAACCCAGTCAAATACGCGAATTGCCCTTTTTCATTTTTTTGTTCTCGATGTGCGTAATCGATCATCTGTTCTTCAAACCCAATACCAAGAAGGAGTAATATTGGTTGTTGATTACAGAACGCCAGATCGATTCTTTTTGAGTTGCCAGATAAAATAGCCTCACACGCTTTTTCAACAGGCGATATTTTCGAGGTCAATCCATAAAGCATATGACATAGAGCGTTCGCGGTACCCAAAGGTATAATCCCGAGTTGTGTATCAGTCTTCCTAACTTGCCTTGCGACTTCACTAACCGTCCCATCGCCACCTGCAACGATAATATGCGCAGTATTCCGGTCTTTGGCCTGCTTAGCTAATATTTCTGCTGATACTTCTTGGCTAGTAAGAAAAATATCTAAACTGTACTTTCTCGTAAGTTCACGAATAACCTGTTGTTCATTCGCCAACCATTTACCACCACCTGCAACAGGGTTGGCAATAAGGCAAGCTTTATGGCCAAGAGTGAGCAAACCTTTATCACTGATTGCTTGAAGTGTTTTTAGTTGTAGATGGTTCAATTGGGCTGTACTTCGCACGTCGTTAATACTTTTCAAGACCTGCTCTACAGTAAGTGACGGATTTTTTGCTAAAAGGTAGGCAGCTACGACAAAGACAGAACGTCCTCGACCGAGAGCACAATGCACAACAACCGATCTAGATTGATTGATTTGGGTATCGATCCAATTTATAGCATGTTTAAGCTTATGCGTTTTAGGGACTTTATGATCAAGAACCGGGGTGTTTAAATAGCGAAATTGATCACCGGTCATTGCACTTTCTAAACCAGAAAACTCAGCTGTAACATCTACAATACAATGGATGTTTTGAGATTCTAAGAACGATAAATCTGAAGGGAACAAACGACGAGATACATATAAACCTTTTCCAACCTTCTGTATTGGTTCAACTTTATCTCTTTTAATTGCCCATGCATTGTACAGTCGAACACCTAAGAAGAATGGAATGAAGATCCATCTAATCCACCACACTATTTTCCCATCGCTAGTCTTCCTAAATATTGACGGCATATCGAAGATGTAGGCAACACTAACGATGAACATCGACAAACTACACCAGGCAAAAACACCACGGATTATTAGCTGTGGTATAAGAGCAGCAGCAAAAAAACAAGCTATAGCAAGAAGCATATAATATTTAATAATAAACATGTTACGCCTTAATTTATCCGTGAATTTAAATATATTTATCCGTAAATTTATCTATCTCTAAATTAAATAAAAGAAGGGCTCAAGAATGAGCCCTTAGCTTGATAACAAAGCAGTTTTATACTTATTTAAAGAATTTGATTACTTCGTGATTCAAGCAACCTCTTTTTCATATTTACGAGCTAATGTTTCTTTTTGTTCAGTATCTAAGACTCGACCTGCGGTTTGAAAAAAACGCTGCTCTTCTTCTTCTAAATGATGTTCAACCTTATCTTTTAATGTTTTCATTAAAACAAGCCAAGCTGGTGAAGACATCTCTGTATCATCGAGTTGAGCGAGTATTTTGTCGATTCCATGATGTTCAGCGATTCCATGTCTAGTCATGTCAATGGATTGATCACTCTCGATCAAAGGTGCATAAAAATGGCGCTCTTCTGCAATCGCATGCTTGGTTAACTCATCCTTAAGGTTAACATAGAGTTCTTGCCTAGCTTGTGTGTCTCCCGAAGTTTGGAGTAACGCATCCATCAAAAGTCGTTGCTTTTCATGACTGTCTTTGAGCACATCAAATATATTTTTCATGTCTAATTCCTACTTCATTGGTTTATTTTTATGAGGATTTTGGCATCTCATTGCACTCTAGATGACAGTTCTAGCAATCTTCATCTTTCGCATCTAAATGCTCTTTAATATTTTCACAGCTATCTTCTATTGCGTTTTGAGTATCCTCTACAGCCTCATCTACATTTTCCCCGGCTTGTTCCATCGGACCTTCATCACTACATGCCGCAAGTGCAAATGTAATACCCACAATAGTTAAAAAACGGTAAGCGTTCGATTTGATGTTCATATAAACTCCTAATGTTTGTTTTTATTCAGCAACATAATTACCACTGAAACCAGTAGTGATATTGCAAATATATAAAATATGATCTTTGCTACTGTCGCAGCAGCCCCAGCGATACCACTAAATCCCAAGAGGGCGGCAATAATTGCGACAATAAAAAATATTAGCGACCAGCGAATCATCGTTATTCCCCAATTTTTAATAAATTACCAATTGTAGAGAGGTTAAATAATATTTAATTTATCCACCACTCTCTCTACATTCGGGGTATTATTTGCTATAGATAAAGCTAAGTCGTGTTCACTGCTTGATGAAACTGAACCTTTCAAGATAACCACACTGTTTTCGGTTTCAACTTGAATATCGCTACCACTAACATTGGTATTCATTAATAAACGAGTGATTACCAGTGTCTTTATGTGAGCATCAGTCAAAGCTTGTACGGCTGCGGGTGTTTTTTCTTTGTCTTCATCAATCACTGTAAGTTCGTTTTTTACAGACTTAACGTCATCTAGGCTTAGCACTAACTCTTCTGCCAAATCTTTCTCTGTTTCATTTTTAACCGAGCCAGTTAAAGTAACCACTCGATTTTTAACGTAGGTGTTGATGTCAAATGAGTTTAAATTAGTATTCAGTAATAAAGTCGTTTCTGCTTTTCCATCAATCCACGCATCGAAAGTTTCTTTTTCCCACATGCTATTAGCAAAAACAGTTGATGAAGAAGTTGCAATCAAAGTAGCTAATAATATTTTACTTGCAGTATTTCTCATTAATTATCTCCTCTAGTTAACTGACACTTGTACAATTGCAACCAGCATGCCAACTTTTTAACTGACTGAAAATAAAGGATTTACACTTTAATTTTGAAAATTTACCATTGGTAAAATAATCGGAGGTGTATTAATTACACGAGTATTTTGTAAAAATTATCATCAATGGAGATCCTAGAATAATTAATATCAATACTGTTAATTAGCCACTTCTACTATCAGTAATATTGTAACTACATTTAAAAGGTGGCGTATAGTAAATGATAGATTCGTATTTGAAGGACATCATGTTATTATCAAGGTCGTTTTCTGTCGTACAAAAAGAGAGTTAAATCATGTCATTACCGACACTTTTTATAGAGTTAAAAGATGAATTATTGCGGTCTAAAATAAACTCTCTAGATGAATTATCAAGCTTTGAAATAATTCAAAGTACTATGGATGTTCATTGGATTGACAAGCTACAACAACTGCAACCAGATACTGCTATTGTTGAAGTCTCTCGATTTACTAACGATGATTTTAAGTCCTTATCGAGTGCAACAGGGTTGGACGAAATGGACTTGATTATTATCAGTACAGGTACGCCAAACAAAAATTTAGACATGATGATGAACCATGGCGCAATCTTCCATTATAGAAAGCCCGTCGACATGCAAATATTGGAAGATACCCTTGCAGAATTCAGTCAATACTTCCTCCAGAAGCAGGAAGAAGGGCGTAAAGTGTCCACCAGCGATTTAGACCAGTTCGGTATGTTAGTCGGTTCTTCTAAGCCCATGCATAAGCTGTATCGAACTTTAAGAAGAGTCGCGAAGACTGACACCAATGTTTTGATTGTCGGCGAAAGTGGGGCAGGTAAAGAATTAGTCGCACAAACGATTCACCTTGCCAGTGATCGTAAAAACCAACCTTTTATTGCGATCAACTGCGGTGCTATCAGCCCTGAGTTAGTTGATAGTGAATTATTTGGTCATGAAAAAGGCGCTTTTACAGGGGCGAATCGCACACACCAAGGGGTGTTTAGGCAAGCAGAAGGTGGCACATTGTTTCTCGACGAAATCACCGAAATGCCACTTGAACACCAGGTCAAATTACTACGAGTTTTAGAAACAGGTGAATATCGCCCTGTAGGCAGTAATGCAACGAGTATCGCTAATACTCGAGTCATTGCAGCGACAAACCGAGATCCACAAGTCGCTATTGAAGAACAGTTTTTGAGAGAGGATCTCTATTTCAGGTTGGCTCACTTCCCCATACATGTCCCTCCATTGCGTGAAAGAGGCGACGACATCGTCGGCTTAGCAAAACATTTTATTGCTCATCGCAACGCAAATGAAACCACTGCGAAGACCATTTTCACATCAGCGCTTCAAAAAATATCAGCCCATGCATGGCCAGGGAATGTCAGGGAATTAAAACACTGTATTGAAAGAGCTTTTATATTGGCAGATGAGACGATTAAAGATGAACACCTAATTTTTGATACTCCTCCTTTAGAAACAGGGACTACCGTTGAGGATATGGTTCCGGCGGGTGTTTCTCTTGAGAAGATTGAGAAAGCGGCGATTATCAATACGCTCGAAGAAAATGAAGGCAACAAAAAGGAAACAGCACAAGACTTGGGAATCAGCATCAAAACGCTTTATAACAAGCTCGATAAGTATCAAGAGTAGTAATACTCATATCTGATGTTGCTGTGTGATCAAAATAGATACAGGCGATCGTTAATTTGCAGTTGATGTTTTGCTTTTCCATGAAAATTTAACAGTGGAGGGTGAGCCCTCCACTGTTAAATTTTATGCTGCATTCACCGATGTCTCGGTTCTTTTATCTTGGTCAAAGAATTCTTCATGCAACGCGCAAATCGCTTGTTGATACTTGTCATCACTCACAACAAATTGCACATTTACGTTTCTCATAGACGAATGTAATGCAATAGGCGTAACACTATGGTTCATCAAAGCCAATACACCATTAGCGAGCGTTTTATTGGTATCAATTTGAGAACCGATCGCTGAGATTATAGCGACCATTCGACCTGAAATAGATGCCTGAGGGTAACGTTTCTCAGCCTTATAAGACACCTTGTTTAAACTCTCGGTGCTACCACCTAGATAATAGGTAATAGAATTGGCGTTCATCTCTTTACCAATAAGGTTCACTCTAGCATCTGCGATAATCTCCATTAACTCATAACTAACATTGTCCGCCTTACCGACCATTCCCTGGTCAAAAACATGTAACGCATATACCTTCTGTTTTCCGGCAATGATCTCAATGTGATTCGTGTCTGGTCGGTAATCAGAAGAAATCAGTGTTCCCTCATGTTCTGGCTCGAAGGTGTTTTTGATTTGCAGTTCTATGCCACTTTCTCGTAACCCAGCAGCCGCATTAGAGTGAATAGCTTCCATACCAAGGTTAGCCAGTTGATCGGCAACATCATAATTAGTTGCCCCAATCGGTTTAACCGAACCTACACCAACGACTTTTGGGTCAGCCGAACTAAAGTGATACTCCTTATGGATGATCGCCAATGATGCCTCAGTAATAGTAGCGATACGACTAAACGTCATCTCACTGTAACCACGATCATAAGTATGCATCAAACCTTCTTTGCAATACGCATAACCAGTTACTATGGGAAGCTCCTCAGTAACATCAATGTCAGAGAAAGCCTCTCTAATCGTATCGTCCAAACTTTGAGGGGTTTTGTTGTCCCAACCAGAAAGGTCAACAAAGGTCGAATTTATACCAATGTTTTTTAATTTAAGAGCCGTGTTGTATGCACTATGTGACTCTCCAATTGAAGAAAGAAACTCTCTAATCTGTGGTAAATAATGTCTCAGTGAAAACTGTCCGTATTGGCACGTTTCAAGAATGTTAGTAATACAGTTTTTGGCTTCTGAAATACGAGACCGGATGAACTTATCTGCTCTCATACGATTCATTGGATCCGCAAAAATATGCTCATTGGTCAATAGCATGCGGCGTTCAATATAAGATAGAGCATCCTTCCACGAATCGTCACGCATCGCTATCAATTGATAGATACCAGGCTTACCTGTTTTTTTACATTCCAACAATGCATCCGTCATACCGCTGTATGCGGACACAACAAAGATTCGGTTATACGGATTTTGAGGGCGGAGAATAATATTGTCGAGCACAGCATCAAATGCTGTCATTGATGTACCGCCGATTTTTTCTACGGTAAATGTCATAAAAGACCTTTTGTTCTTGAAGAGATTAAAGACTAAATAATAGGGAGCGGGGTGAGATATCACCCCTGAATATATGGGTTAATCAACGAGTGGATAAACGCCGTTTTCATCGTGTACTTCAGCGCCAGTAATTGGTGGGTTAAACACACAAGCCATTGTCATTTCTTTGTTTTTATATGCGCGTAAATAATGCTCATCATTCTTATCTAGGATGTACAACGTACCGGGTTTGATTGGGTAAGTTTTACCACCAACGACTTCAATCTCCCCTTCACCACTCATACAAAACACAGACTCCAAGTGGTTTTGGTAATGGATATGTGTTTCTGTCGCTTCGTAAATTGTTGTGATATGAAAAGAAAATCCCATATTGTCATCTTTCAATAACATGCGAGTGCTTTCCCAGTTATCCGATACAATACGTCTTTCACTATTACGACATTCATCAAGTGTTCTAACAATCATTTTACTCTCCCTATTAAGATGCTTTCTTGAAATGCTTGGTTGCTACCACTTCAACTGAGTCTTCGAAAATAGTTAAACCTTGCATCAATTCCGATTCTGAAATGGTTAATGGACAAAAGAACTTCAAGATTTCATCGTTTGGACCTGCGGTCTCAATTACCATGCCCTTGTCAAAACACACTTTTGCAATCTCATCAGCTGTGTTCCCATCTTTACATTCAATGCCAATCATCATTCCGCGTCCCTTGCGTTGAACAAATAGCTCAGGGAAACGCTTGAGATTGCGTTGAATGACATCATCGACCATGCTTGAGCTACGTTGAATATGATTTTCAAAATCATCATTTGACCAATACATTTCTAACGCTTTAGCAGCAGTAATGAACGCATGGTTGTTACCACGGAAGGTGCCGTTGTGTTCTCCCGGCTCCCACTTGTCTAGTTCAGGCTTTAATAAAACCACAGCCATCGGTAAGCCATAACCACTTATCGACTTAGATAGCGTAACGATATCTGGTTTTATACCTGAAGGTTCAAAGCTAAAAAACGTTCCTGTTCGACCACAACCGGCTTGAATATCATCCACAATAAGTAGGATATCGTGGGCTTTACAGATTTTGCTTAACTTCTGTAGCCACTCATTTGAAGCGACATTTAACCCACCTTCACCCTGAACCGTTTCCAATAAAACGGCAGCAGGTTTATCCATACCAGCGGAATTATCGGTTAACATCGTTTCAAATAATTTTAAACCATCGATTCCAGCGTAACCTTCAAATGGCACACGCGTAACGTTGTTGAGATTTGAGCCCGCACCTTGCCTGTGGTGTTGGTTGCCTGTAGCAGCCAATGCACCCGCCGTACAACCATGAAAACCATTGGTAAATGCAACAATACTGCTTCGATTTTTTACTTTTTTCGCCAACTTAATCGCTGCCTCAACCGCATTTGTTCCTGTCGGGCCGGTAAATTGAACTTTGTAATCTAATGCTCGAGGTTCCAAAATAAAGCGACTAAGAGCTTCTAGGAATTCAGCTTTGGCTTCTGAATGCATATCCAAGCCATGTGTAATTCCATCCATTTCAATATACTCAAGTAAAGCTTGCTTAAGTATTGGATTGTTATGACCGTAATTGAGAGATCCTGCTCCAGCAAGAAAATCGAGGTAACGATCACCTTGTTTTGTTTCAAGCCAGCAGCCTTTTGATTTAGCAAAAGTGACTGGAAAACTATTCGAGTATGAACGTACGTTAGATTCCCGCTTTTTAAAAATATCCATGATAAGGCCGTTATTTGATTCCTATAAGTTAATGATTATTTAAGGGGTATTCGATACAAATACTCAGTATCGTGCAGCCCTTTAAAATGAACATTTTCATCTAAGAAAGTGGTCACTTTTCCAGTGCTACTATTTTTTGCGTCTAGCTTTTTAAAGAGTGCCCAAGACGCTTGATTTGACTTAGTAATGGTTGTTTCAATAGCTTCTATACTCTTCAGCCACTCTCGACGAAGTAAGCTGTTCAACATCTTGTAAGCTAAAGAGTGACCTCTAAATCGAGGGGCAACTGCAACTTGCCAAATAAAGAGAACATTAGGCTCACTCGGTTTTTGATAACTCGAGATAAAGCCCGCAAGCTCACCTTTGTTCTCAACCAAAATACAAGTTTTACTAAAGTGAGTGGATTGCAAAAAATTGCAATATGACGAGTTGGTGTCTAGTGGCGGACATTCTGAAATCAGTCGATAAATGTCGTTGCCATCTGAAGCTTTGGGCTCGCGAAAACTCCATTCTTCACTCGTTTTTTCTATCACTTCTGGACACAACACCCAAGGCGCTGATGTAATCATACCGAGAAATTCCTTTGAACTCTAATTAAATTCCTTTTTATTATGAGCATTTAGCCCCCACTAAGATCAACACCTTAACTTTAAAAAAACAAAGATTAGTGATCTGTGTTACATTTAGTAGCGGTCAGCATGAATTAAATAATACTTTGAGTTCTAATGTATTTGATCGGTGGAGATCTTAAGAAAATGTCTTTAACCGAATAAGCGTCAAAAGAAGGTTAGAGTCATTAGTAAATTATGTGCTCAGATTGCCAATCAAGCGGCATAAATCACCAACACTCTCAGTGTTGAACATTCTATCGAGTAGATAACAACGCTTCGAATGGCAGTGACTCGCTATCCACTATTAAAATATCGGCCTCAAAAACAAAAAAACCTAGCGAGAGCTCGCTAGGTTTCTTATCTAACATATCGATGAATAATGAACTCAGAGGAAACGAGTCCAGAAATATCAGCTTGGAAAAGGTTTACTTCAAGGGATCATTGTCAGGCAATGCTTTATGTATCCATAGCGCCAGACGCTTTTTAATGTTTGCCCCATCAAGCTTACTTTCTGGTAACGGCGTGATCTGATTTACTTCAACAAGAAACAAGTACACCGCTTTGACCTTTATTGGTTGAGATGAATGTGGCAAATCAAAACCTTGCAATTTAGCCATTTTAAAACCGACCTCAACTGCTTTTTTCACTAGTTTATCTTCATTAATGATCTTCGCGGTTTTCGACATATCATCTCCATCATCTTTATCGAACGAGTACTGAGTATATCAAACCGAACAACTCACAAGATTACCTCGCTCTCAATTTGAGGAGTCGCTTTGATAAATAACATAAAGCGAATAACAGGCTCTAGAATAACTCTAATTCGATTGATAGTTACGATATCAATGGCTATACGCAACCGATCTCTTAATAAAACACTCAATAAATGAGATCTTAAGTCAAGAAACAAAAAGTTGAATAATATTTGACTTAGTATTCCAAAGAATACGGAATACTATGTTTCTCATTTAGATGATAAACATAGTATATAATACAAATAACTTTCTGTTATTTAATCAGTTTTATACTAAAACGACTTAGATCATACTTACTGGTTCTTGTAACAAAATGTTATTTACAAAATACTCATTAAGAAAATAGAATAAACCCACTAATATTATACTGGTGTTAAAAATGCGTTACCTATGGGCTTCATTCTGTCATAAAAACCCAATCATCGGACGAATCGTTCATATCTTGGTTATGTTAGTTGCATTAGCTTCTATCGTTGTTCCATTGATATCAAAAGACGCAACAACAATCATAGCTTCACTGTGTGTTGCTCTAGTATGCTTCGTCATTTTTGTCTTCTTTGCTCTCGCCGACAAGATGCGTTCAGGCATGCACTAATCAGTTCTCTATTCACCAAGCATTCTCTTTTCTACAATTCATTATAAAATGCTGGTTACCAAATACGGAAAAGCCCAAAGTTATTAGCTTTGGGCTTTTTGATACCAGTAATCATTAACTCAGCAACACACTTAATATAAGTGTGCAAATTCTTCGATTCGACTCTTACCGCGCAGTAATAAAAAGTTCAAAAAGCGGGATGTTGAGGTAGTGATTATTTTGTCTTCTTCCACACCGTGCTTTTCAAGTAATGCTTTTACAAGACCCAAATGAGCAATCTCTTCACAGAAATGCGCATCAGAACCTGTAGAAAAGTAAACACCAACTCGCTTTCCAATCTCCACAATCTTAGAACAGCGTACATCACTCCCCTTGCGGCTTTTTCCCGTCAAAGAGGTATTGTTCACCTCAATCGCCACATTGTGCTGTTTAGCACACTCGAGCACGGCTCGAATATCAAATGGGTAATTTGGGTTACCAAGGTGCCCAAGCACATCAACCTTTCCCCCCTCAATTATATTAATGAGGGCTTGGGTATGTATCTCTTCAGTGGATGGAGGAAACACAGGTTCGTGGAAGCTGGCAATAGTCCAGTCAAGGTGCTGATAGGTTGAAGGGGATAGATCTAAGTCTCCTTCAATGTTGGTGATGTTTGCTTCCACTCCACGCAGGATTCCAACATAGTGAAGAAAGCGGGGCAAAATTCTTTGATTGTTGAAAAACCAGTAGTGGGGGGCACCCGGCATTTCAGGAGCATGATCCGTTGTACAAAGAAGTTTCAGCCCCTTATGCTGTGCTGCTTTAGCGTTCTCAATAATAGTGCTGTAAGCATGGCCGCTGGCAACAGTATGAGTGTGGCTGTCGACGACGATCTTCATAGCGACCTCCTAGAATTAATTGATATCAAAAGAACCATCTTGGTTCATATATAGAGTTAGGTCCGCTTTTACAGAATGATTTAAAACCATGTCTACATTCTTTGAATCTGAACTTTTATAAAAAGCGAGAGCCTCTTCAAGCGTTGAGCCACCACGAATCTTGCGGTTCACTAAACGCTCTTCTAAAAACTTAGGAGCGGTATCGATGAAGATGGTGAAATCAGCAAGCTCATTCAACCCACTCCATACTGGTTCATCGAGCAGAAGCCAATTTCCCTCAATCACCACAATCTCTTTTTCAACGGTGATTGCGTCATCAACTGGATCATGCAGGTTACGATCGTAGTAAGGCCACTTTGGGTCTTGAACTTTTAGCTTCTTGAGTTTGTCGATAAGAGATGTGAGGTTAAAGGTTTCGTGTGCGCCTTTAATACTACGCAGCTTTATCTTCTCTTCACCGCGGATGGTGTAATTCGAATCGAGGATCTCGTTCGGGTAATGAAAGCCATCGAAAGGCAGCACCTGCAATGGTTCAACATTTGGGATTGTGTGAGATAGGTACTCCCAGAATGCCGCTAGGGTTGATTTTCCACTGCCAGGAGGCGCAGCTAAGAATATAACCGTTCGTTCGTTCTTTTCTTGGTAAAGACGAGAAAACTTTTCAACCAATGGCTTATGAATTTGTTCGATATTGTTATCTGAAAACACAGCTTCGGTCTCAAAGCCACTGACATTTAGGGAAACTTTCATATGAAAAGCCTTAATCTAAAATTTCGTTCTCCACGGTTTCTAACAAACCTTCGCAAGCGAGCTTCAACACGGTTTTGACCAGTGACTCATAGCGAGCTTGAGAAAAGGAGTCGAATGATGAAAATTTTAATTGGTTAATCGAATCAAGATAGATGCTGCCGTCGCTCTTTGAGAGCGTCGCTTGATTAGTGATGAAGTCGTAAATGACATCATCACTAAACGAAATTGGCTCTTGTTGCTGAGCGACAAAACCGTGCATTTGGTCAAACAAGTTAATATCTGCGTAACTCTCTATTGAGATCTTACCCATCGCAAACATCAGCTTTGATACCACATCAATCTCGACCAAAGGACCATCCTCTTTGAGTAGAGGGGTCACGGCATACTCAATCACCAAAGGATCTTGAACAAATACCCTTGGTAACAAATGCTTTAACTTAACGCTAATCAGCTTATGAGATGCTTGGATAAAACAAGTGGCGGTTTCGCACTCTTCTAAGGCATCTAATAATTCGTCTTGCACCGTAATAACATGTTCCTTATTGGTCGTGGCAGCAGTGTAGCTGCCACGAAATCATCGATTACGCCGTTAGGCTAACGCCGTAGAACTCAAGCAGTGCTTTCTCTGCCAGTTCGTTCCAAACGTAGTTGTTATCTTTCAAAATTCGGTCTAGTTCGCCGAAGAACGGGTCTTGCTCTGCTAGCTTATGGAACTCATCAATTGCCGTCAGTGGCAGGTCAATATGCGGGTAGATTAGCTTTTTACCACCCGGAATATCCAGTTGATTTAGGATAGTGTGAGGTGCCGCCTCTAAGCCACCAACGTGAGTTAGCATAAATGATGGGTTGATCTTACCCGCTTCCGAAAGTTCAATGGATTCAACCATATCCCCTGTTGAACCGCCAGAGGTTCCTACAATATGCGTAGATTCATAATGCACATTGTAAAAGTTGAACGGTACTTTAAATTGCTTATCTGTTGGACCAGCAAAGAAGTTCAGGCAGCCATCGTTACCTAATAGCTCATCAGCTTGCTCAAGCACCTGTGCAACCGCTGCATACACCATGACATCGTCATAGCCATTGCCGTCATTCAGTTCTTTTAAGTACGTAACAGGGTCATCAATTTTCGCTGTGTTTACGTAATGGAGTTCAATACCATTCTCGGTCGCTTTTGATACCGGGATAAGGCTTTCTGCGCGCGAGAGACGAGCTTCATCGATATCAGTCACCACAATACGGCTTGGCTTCACAGGGCCGTTAATCGCGTAATCAATCGCGCCAATACCCATAGGGCCAGCACATGCAAGTAGCGCTAACGCTCCGCCCTCTTTGATGCCCATTTGATGTTCATACACGTATGGGGTTGTGTGGTAGCTAGCGTGGAACGCACCGATGATGCAAGACATTGGCTCTGCAAGCGATGCGTTTGCATAGTAAGAACTCTTGTATGGCAGCACACAGTCTAAATCAATCGCTACTTTAGGGATGATTGAGTACGTCGCGTTACCACCGAATGTCTCGTAGCTGTAGCCTGCTGAGTAGCCTGTTGGCAAGCCCATTGCGGGCTGCAGTACAAATGGTTCGCCCGGCTTAAAACGGTCTTGTAAGTTAGCACCTACTTCTACAATCACACCTGCGTATTCATGGCCTGTCATTACAGGTACTTCAGCAATATTTTCAGGCACACGTTTGTGGTTACTGCCGAGGAGTGCTGCTTTGTAAGTCGATAGACAGATGCTGTTTGAAACGTTTTTAACCAGCAGTTCATCATCTGAAATCTTTGGTAGATCGAAGGTTCTTAGTTGAACGTCTTTCTCACCACAAATTACCGCTGCAGTTGTTTGAACCATGATTTTATCTCCGAAAAGTGGGGCCAATACCTGACCCCAGAATATTAATTAAGCTTGCTGACCGATGGTGTCCATTAGGTTGTTTAATGCTGGGTCATGTAGGAAGTTCTTGATGGTCACCACAGGCAGGCCTGTTGCTTTGATTGCTCGACTCTCTAGACTCTCGTGGGTCACCACCACGTCCGCGTTGCTCGGCACTTTTTCGATTGCGAAGTTCTTCACTTCAACGTTAAAGCCGGCTTTTTCGAGTTTGCGCTTAAAGGTTGATGCCCCCATTGCGCTTGAGCCCATCCCTGCATCACATGCAAAGGCGACAAATTTAATGTCTTTCGCTTCTGCTTTTACCGCTGCTTGTGCTGGCGATTTTGCTGCTGCACCTTCAGCTTTCATATCTTTCATGTCTGTGATTGATTGCTCAAACTCTTCTTCAGACTCCTCTTTCTTGCTTACTTTGAGGATTGCGCTTGCGACTAAGAAAGAAACAATCGTTGCTGTTGTTACACCGGCGATGGTCGCGAAGAAGCTGCCTTTTGGTGTTAGAGCTAGGTAAGAGAAGATTGAACCTGGACTTGGACCTGCAACCAGACCACCATCAAGTAGATTGAACGTTGCGATGCCTGTTGCCGCACCTGCAATCATCGCTAAAATCATGATTGGCTTCATTAGCACGTATGGGAAGTACAGCTCATGAATACCACCGAAGAAGTGGATGATGATTGCACTTGGTGCTGATTTCTTACTTAGACCTTGACCAAACTTAGCGTAAGCCAGAAGCATACCTAAACCAGGGCCAGGGTTAGACGCCACCATAAAGAAGATAGATTTTCCTGTTTCAGCTGCTGCTTGTAGGCCTAGTGGGTAGTAAATACCTTGGTCGATAGCGTTGTTCAGGAACAAGACTTTTGCTGGTTCATTAATAATTGCAAGTAACGGTAGGAAGCCAGTCGCTACAAGCGCTTCGATGCCCGATTTAACGAATAGGTTCGCTGCAGTTACAGCTGGACCAACAATCGCGTAAGCAAATAGACACATCAACATGCCGAAGATACCTAGCGAGAAGTTGTTTACCACCATCTCGAAACCAGAAGGGATCTTGTCTTGTAGGCGTTTATCGATTTGAACAATCACCCAGCCACTTAGTGGACCCATGATCATTGCACCAACAAACATTGGAATCTCGGCGCCGGCAATAACACCCATAGTACCGATAGCGCCAGCTACAGCACCACGCTTGTCACCAACAATCTGACCACCGGTATAACCAATCAATAATGGTAATAAATAGGTAATCATCGGACCAACAAGCTCACCGAAATACTCATTCGGCATCCAACCTGTTGGGATAAATAATGCGGTAATGAAGCCCCAAGCAATGAAGGCTCCGATATTTGGCAATACCATGGCAGTCAGATGACCACCAAAAGCTTGCACTTTGGCTCTTATATTTGTAGACACGTTATATTCCTTATTTTCAAAGGTTATTATTAGTAACTTTTAATAATTTCAAGCACTTCTGCTTTTGAAGAAGAAGCAGCCAGTTTGGCAATGTTTTCTTCATCAACCAGCATTTCGCTAAGCGCTTGAATAACCTCAATGTGTGTATCTGAATCCTTTGCAGCTAATGTTAATAAGACATTGGCAGGCCCCATATCAGACCCAAAATCCACCGGGTTAGAAAAGACATGAATACCAAGTCCAGTCTTTAGTACACCTGCTTCTGGGCGGGCATGAGGCATAGCAATACCTGGACAAAGAACGTAATAAGGTCCATTATCATGCGTTGACTGAATGATCGCGTCTGCGTAGTTATCGGTAACGTAGCCCTTATCTTGTAGGTAACGAGTCGTTTCCTTAACTGCATCTTCCCACTTGTATTCAGAGTGGTTAATAACATCAATTAGGTCGTGGTCAATAAGGTCATAAAGCATAATATATCCCAGTTATTCTTTGTTCGTTTTTGTTGGGATTATTATCAATGGAAGTAGAAGAATAGAGAAATGGCAACAAAGTGAGATCCAGGTCACTTAAATATCAGAGTCAAACGATTAGTTATTCTCTACCTCTCATATTTATCATGAAATTTAATTACAATTTTATTATTAACAACAAGTCAATAGTTTAAATTTGATAGCAAGCCCAATTATAGGATTTAAATAAGATTACACAAACGTGATAAAGATCTATTTATACGTATTGACCAAGTATTAATTGTGATGATGGTTACATTTAATTTGGGCGTTTGGGTAATGTTAAGCGCTAAGATCAGTGACCAAGATCCCGTATGAAATACAAACACCACCACTTTGTAAGTGAGTAACACCTCGTTCACGCACCTATTCAGATCTGCCTCATATTGGATAATTTGGTTATCATTGGTTCAGATACGGAAAAGCCCAAAGTTATTAGCTTTGGGCTTTTCTTCTAGCGACTGTGGTTGATTACAACCGAGTGATACGACAACCGAGTCTTACAGCGTCATATGCAGAATTGGAAATGGTTTTCCCATATCATCAAGTGGTGAGCGTGATTCTACTTTAAACCCCATGTGCTGATAGAAACCTACCGCTTGTGGGTTTTGCTCATTAACGTCAACTTTGGTGGCTGCTAACTGCTCAATCGCATGTTGCAACAGCACCGTACCTACGCCTTGCCCTCGAACTTCATTCAAAACGAAAAGCATCTCGACTTTTGCATCATGGACACCCACGAAGCCAACTATCGAACCACTTTCATTTTTAACGCATTGCAAAGAAACCGCAGGGAACGCATGTTCCATGATGATAGGTTTAAAAAACTCAATATCTTCTTCTGTAATAAAGTCATGAGTTGCTCGGACCGAATTCTCCCAAACCTTAAGCATTTCTGCATAATCTTCAGGAAGCACATTTTCTATAGTCATAATTTTCTCTAGATTAAATTGAATATAAACATGTGCAGCCGCGAGCCAGTAGTCTATCAATGGTTAGGAAAACAAAACAACCGCCTTCTCTATACCATTTACTCGCTTCGCTAGCCCTATTAATCGGGCATTACCACAATACCTATGGTTTCAAGCAGTTGCTCTTGCTGCCAAGCAACGATTTTAATCCCCGATGTGTCTACCTTGCGAGGATCTAACCCTTCTAATTCAGCATGGCATAAATTAGCACCTTGCATACTAAATTGCCCCCATACATCTTCCGAGAACACGCCTCGGCTAAGATCGGACTCTTTTAGTGACGCGCCGCCAAGGTAAGTGCCTATCCAACGGTTCTCAAACAGCTCACACTTCTCTAAACAAGCTTGTTCAAAATTGGCGTATGACAGATTACAGCCCGTAATATACGCAGAGCAAAAGTACATTCTATTGCTTACCTGATTGGCAAAGTTAGCGCGAGTAAAGTTCGCCCCTTTCAGGTCGCATTCACGTAGCTCAATCCCATAGCAATTCGCATTACTAAAATTCGCCATCGCCAACTGGCAATTCTGGAAGCTTGCATCTCGTAAGTCGGCAACATCAAAGTGGCATCCCTCAATATCGCCTTGTTCAATAAACTTACAGTTAATAAACGTTGCGTCACGTAAGTTCGAACGTCTGAAATCACAACGGATAAACGTACAGGCTGTAAATGTAAGCTCTGATAAGTCTTGCTGAGCAAAATTGTGGTGATGATAAGTGCTGTTATTGGTGTCCATTTAGCCCCCTAAAGAAATTAATCTAAGACTATCATTGCGATCTCAAGAAAACACCAAATTAAAAACCAACAAAAACAGCAACTTAAAACACCCCAATTTAGCCATTTTAAGGCACCAAACAAGCCCTATAAGGTTGTTATTTTCGTTTTATAGCATGCCCTTATCTTGAAAAAAGTTTTATCGCTTAGAAGTGTAAGCAAGAGAAAAATCAATTTAACGAAACGAGTCAATTATTGACCGTGTCCTAACGCGCTAGACTGGACGGTTGGTATGTTGCTGGTTACACTATTCCTCATTCTCAGCATAAAGAGTAAGAACAATGAAAGACATGCGACAAGCTATGCTCGATGCAGGGTTTAGCCTTATTAATGAACACGGGTTTGCTGGTGTTGGCCTGATGAAAATCATCAACCAAGCGGAAGGCACGAAGGGTTCTTTTTACCACTACTTTAAATCCAAAGAACACTTTGGTGAGATCCTGCTTACTAACTACTTTGATGAGCATCTCGCTAAGCTGGACGACTTTTTAAGTGATGAGTCGCTTTCTCGCCGTGATCGCGTTAAAGCCTATTTCGAGTTTTGGTGTGCATCGAAACTGACTGAAGACTTCAATATCCAATGTCTTGTCGTAAAACTGGCGGGAGAAGTAGCTGGATCTGAAAACCCGTTGCAATCGACCATGGCTGAAGGCGCGGAAAAGATCATCCTGCGTATGGCGAAGCTGTTTGAAGAAGGCAATGAGGCCGGTGATTTCACTATCGCAGAGCCAGAATCGCTATCTCGAACGCTTTATGGTTTATGGCTTGGCTCAACGCTCATGGCCGCCATGCAGCGTAACCGTTCGATTCTAAACAATGCCATGGAAGAGACTCTTCTCGCCATGAGCCCAGCCCAAGAATCGGCTGACTAGATACCCCCGTAACCAGAAGCCAAATACCAAATACCAAAAGGCTCGCACAATTTAGCGAGCCTTTTATCTAACTTTAAATCTAGATTGAATCCATTCACGCTTACTCCGTTACCCCAGACGAGACGGGATATTATTGGCTTTGAATAAGTCCTTAATAACAGGGTCGATATGCTTGAAGAAGCTCAGCCAACCTTCACAGAGATAATTTAACCCCGCCTCACCATCTCGGCTTGTGATGATACGGTTTTTGGGGCATTCGCCATGACATGCAAATTTAAACTCACAGGCTTGGCATTGTTTCGGCAGAGACTTCTGTTTGGCGAACCCAAAACGCTGCTGCTTTGGCGAGAAGGCTAAAGTTGAAAGTGCTTGTTCCTGAATATTACCCAGCTGAAATTCAGGAAAGACATAATGGTCACATGAATACACATCGCCATTGGGCTCAACCGCTAACCCTTTTCCGCAAATCTCACTCAATGTACACATAGTGCTTTCTTTCCCCATCCACACACCAAAGAAGTTTTCAAAATAAGGCACGAGCACCTGACCAAAATCATGTTGGTACCATTCATCAAAAATCGTAGAGAGAAACTCTCCCCATTGTGCTGATTCAACACTCCACGGCTCTAGATCGCCTGAAACAGGAATGATCGCCTTCTGGTTGGTGAGCCATTTGTTGTTAGTATGAGCAGCACGCTTATCGACCACAGGAATAAACTGCAATTGCTTCGAACCCACTTCATCACGCAGAAAGCGATAGACCTCTAATGGATATTTTCCTGTCACATCATTCACGCAGCTTAGGGTCGCGAACTCGACGTTATGCAGCTTCAAGTAGCGAATGCCACGCATTGTTTGAGAAAAAGTGTCTTTGCCTGCACGGTTGGTCCGGTAGTGATTGTGTAAGTGCTCTGGGCCGTCAATGCTCACACCAATGATAAAGTCATTGTTTTTGAAGAACTCACACCACGTATCATTCAGTAACGTGCCGTTGGTTTGAAGGTCATTGCTAATCTTGCTGTAGCTAGGACAATATTTTTTCTGCAGCTCGACGACTTTTTGAAAGTACTCAATCCCCAACAAGGTAGGCTCTCCACCGTGCCAAGAAAAGATAATTTCAGGCGTATTCTGCCCTTCTATGTACTGCTTGATATAACGCTCTAATAGAACTTCATCCATCGTATATTGAGAGCCTTTTGGGTAATCAAGCAGCTGTTGTTTTTCTAAATAATAACAGTAGGTGCAACTGATATTACACACCGCCCCAATCGGTTTTACTAACGCCTGAAGTTTGCTGTGTGCTTTGCCATTGAACTGTGGAATTGAACTCAAGTTTGATAGCGATAATGTCGTCATGAAGAGTGCCTCGATGTAAAAGTTATTGTATTAGCTAAAACAATTCGTAATTCCTTTACACGGTGTTCATCGGCCAACCAAGCTTGATGGCATTAGGTTGGCCGAGTGGTTTTTTCCTCTATTTCACGTTTTCAAACGGGTGCCACGCTTCGTCAACCGGGACGATATTTTGCGCTTTTTCGTATTCTTGATATTCAGCGACCATTTCAAGGAACAGATCTGGCATTTGGTTTCTCAAGTCATGTTGCTCAGCTGGATCTTTCTTGGTGTTGTATAAGTGCCACTCACTGTCACCGCCCATTCCCGTAGAAATTCGGATGATCTTATGATCACCTTTAAGCAGAATTCCGCTACCAAACAATTCAAATGGAATCGCATTGTTGGCACTGTGCACGTCTGCCGTTTCCCCTTTGAAGTAAGGCAACAAGCTCACACCACTCATCGGCGCCACTTCTCGACCTTGATATTCGGTTCCTGGATGATCGACCTCTGCAATCTCAAGAATCGTGGCTGCAATGTCCTTCACTTGAGATAAGTCGTCTGTCTGAGTTCCCGGCTGTAACGCATCTTCACCCTCTAGAAGCGCTTTGGCTGGCTTAACGATAAACGGCACACGGATACCGCCCTCTGCTGTGTAAGCTTTGTACCAAGATAGGCCACCGGTTGAAGCGCTTGCCCACTCAGGGCCAAGTGACACACTGGAGTTCGCCTTGCCCAAGTTTTCAGTCGAATTATCAAAATGATGAGCAGTCCACGTTCGGATCAAATCACTGATATTTTCACCGGTAATATCCGCCGCTTCTGGGCCGTTATCCGCTAGGTACATGATGTAAGTATTGTCGTATTCCCCGATTTCTTTCAGGTAATCAACTATCTGACCGACTTGTTGGTCCTGCATTTCCATCATGCCCATCGCGACAGCCATTTTCTTTCCGTACCACTTTTGTTCTTTCTCAGAGAGCGAGTCCCAAGGTCGGCTTAATGCGTTACGATCTGAAATATCGGCGTCTTTTGGAATCACACCCATCTCTTTCATGCGTTCGAAACGATCTTCTCGAACCGAGTCCCAACCATGTTCAACGTAGTAATCGACTTTATCTTGATAGGCAGACTCAGGCGCTTGCAGTGGCAGGTGAATACCGGTGAATGGGACGTAAGCGAAGAAAGGCTTGCCGTCGTCTTTTTTGCTGTCGATCATCTTGATGATCTCGTTGGTGTAAACTTGGTCTGAGTATTCGCCTTTGTATTTATCCTCAACCACTTCACCGTTGCGGTAAGTTGGCTCAACTTCAACACCGGGAATATCGCCTTTTTGCAGCGCATCCGCTGTCGCAGCGTTTTTGGCTCGGAACATCATATCTCGGTTAAAGTGATTCGAACCGCCCGCTAAAATACCATAACTCTCACCAAAACCTCGATCATCAGGTAGGAAGCCATCCTCGTGCCCCAAATGCCATTTACCAGAGAGGTAAGTGTTATAGCCGCTCTCTTCAAGCAACGTGGCGACCGTAACACCTTTCTTGGTGAGGTAACCTTCATAACCCTGCTTACCAATAGCGCCCGGATAGACGGCATAATCAAAGGTGCCTAGCCCAACCTCGTGACTGTTTGCTCCGGTTAGCATCATAGAGCGCGTTACCGATGAGGTTGGTGACGCGTGAAAGTTAGTAAACTTAACCCCCTCTTCAGCCAGCGCCATTAGGTTTGGGGTATCCGCTTCTGAGCCATAAGGCTGTGTATCGGCAAAGCCCACATCATCGCCAACAATAACAACAATATTCGGTTTTTCTGATTCAGCCGCAAGAGCAGCACTGCTTGCCGCAGCCATTGCAGTGAAGACTAAAGATTTCTTGAATGTCTGCATAAGACGTTCTCCAATTTCTGTGATTAACTTGTTTCAGTAATTAACTTTTCTGCGAGTAACTTTTTCTGTGAGTAACCTGAGTTAAGATTTGAATTAATGCGCGGCTTGCGACATCCAATGTAATAAGTCGAGCGCAGGGTCATACTCTTGAGCTCCAGCCATAGAACCACTCATAATCGTTGATACACACGTTGTATAAGAAGATGCCAACAAACATCGACTTCTCAAATGCGCTGTAAATCATGGTTGAGGTACGCAGCGATTTGTACTTCGCCGAGAACATCAACAACACACCAATACAGCCAACCATCACACCCCAGTGTTGATAAGTACCGAGCAAGTACTCCTTGTTTTCCATCATGGTATCGTTGTACGAGAACAGCGTCTGCATACTCCAATCTGGCGCTAGGAAAGTGGAAAATGCCGTCGCTGTTAAGAAACCTGTAATCATCAAATACGATTTGATCGTACGTTCAAAAAAACGTTCCAACATAAAAGTAACCTCTTAAAATAATTTCGTGAAAATAACTTTTTGAAAAATAAACAGTGTCATACCAACAGTGATTTACTGGCCAAGCATGCCCATCACTGCGGTTTTTAATTCGTTGTCTTCTTTTGAAAACAGATGCTTAACGCGGTGATCTAAACCTGTTTCCAACACAGTTTTAGCGTGAGAGAAAGTGATAAACCCTTCTTTACCGTGATAATTGCCCTGGCCTGATTCGCCAATGCCACCAAACGGCGCGTCATCAACCGCTAAATGGAAAACACAGTCATTAATACACATGCCACCGGAGTGAACTTGGTGCTTAACCTGAGCCTGTAAACTCAAATCAAAGCTCATCAGGTAGAGTGCTAACGGCCTTGGTTTGCTATTGATGACTTGGAACGCCTCTTCGACATTGCGATACGTAATCAAAGGTAATAATGGGCCGAAAATTTCTTCGTTCATCACCTTGGATGACAGGCTTGGTTCAACGATCAAATGTGTCACCAACCGATGAGTATTTAGGTCCATCGATTCGTCATGGCAAGCAACGATTCGTGTCCCAGCTTCCTGCTCTTCATTCAACAGACCAGCAATACGATCACATTGGCGAGGGTTAATGAGCGAGGTTAAACTCTCAGAGTAGATCCCTTCATCAAATAGCTGTTGATATTGTTTTTTGTACTCCAAAATGAAGGCTTCGAGCTTATCTTCAGGGAGTAGCACGTAATCTGGAGCGACACAGACTTGGCCGTTGTTTAGGCTCTTGCCATAAATGATTCGCTCCACCGCAATATCAATCGGCATGTCTTCTGCCACGATAACCGGCGACTTTCCACCCAGCTCTAGCGTGACTGGGGTTAGCGTATCAGCCGCTGACTTCATCACTTGGCGACCCACTTGGGTTGAACCCGTAAACAGAAGATGATCAAACGGCAATGCCGAAAATGCGGCTGCGATTTCTACCTCACCTTCAACCAAGCACACCTCATCGGCATGGAAAACTTCCGCCAATAGCGCTGTTAATACTTGGTTCGTCGCTGGGGTAAATTCGCTCATCTTGATCATGGCGCGATTGCCTGCAGCCAGCGCCGAAATAAGCGGACCGACGGATAACATGATCGGGAAATTCCACGGAGCAATAATCCCTACGACGCCTTTGGGTTGATAAACCACCTCAACACGAGAGGTTGAAAGCAAAGGGCCGGAATGACGAATTGAAGATGTCGACCAATGAGGCAAACACTCAATGCTGTGACCAATATTTCCGATACAAGGCAATATGTCAGCCATCAAAGTGTCTTGTCGGCTGCGGTGACCATAGTCCTCACTCACGGCTACACACAAACGATCTGTGTAATCGATTAGCGCAGATTTAAGTGCGAGCAGCTGCTCAATTCTCTCCGATATCGCTGGCATCGGTTTCTGTGCAAAAGCTCCCTGCATGCTGTTCAACGTCATGGTCATTTGTGTTTCATACATCACCTCGTGGTTAAGATGAGCACACAATAATACACAACAGACCGGTCGGTCTAGTGTTTTATTGTCAGAGAATCGTCAATGGAGTTTTGATTACAATCCAATGAGGCGGCTACAAACGGGGCAAAAGGTCAGGGGGATTTAAAATAAGAAGGCGTAACTTACACGCAGGGCAAATAGAGATTTTAAATGGCAGGATCAAAAATGGCCGCTTAGTGCGACCATTTGACAATTATTTAAGTTGTTGTTCTAAATAAACAATTTATAAATAAGGTTAGCTCTTGGCTACGTTTGCAATGCCTTCAAGTTGAAGTACTGGAGCGGCGTCGATGTCTTCTGCGTTCATCATTGATGATACTCGCTGCATTGAAGAAAGCAGTAAGCTTTGCTCCCACGGCTCTAGGTTTTGGAATTTTTTAACGAAGTTATCTTGCAGCGGTGGTGGCGCATTGTTTAGCAACTCTTGACCTTTTTCAGTCAGGTTTGCGTGTACTTTGCGGCGATCTGACGAGCTGCGAACACGTTGTACATAGCCATTCAGTTCCAAGCGATCGATGATCGTGGTTGTGGTGGCTTGGCTTACATTGGTGTGATTAGACAATTCTTTGATCGTCACATTACCCATTTCTTGGATTGCTCTCATTAAGATTAATTGAGGGCCAGTCAAACCATACTCTTTACTCAGCTTTTTCGAATGTAAATCGATAGCGCGAATAATTTGGCGAATAGCGACCAGGATTTCGTCATGTTTGTCCAAGATGCAGACCTTTGTACTAATATACTGTGAATGGTTTTACAGCGTCGAAGCGATGATATGTCCTGATTATTTACGTCAGGTGAGCTCGAATTACACTGTAAATTGATAAATTACTTCATTGATTTTTCCGCATTGTACTGATGTTCATACTATTCTCAATCTTTTCTATACCACTAAACTTGCGTGGTACGGCACTTTTACTTAATGAAGGGGAAATGAAAGCTTCAATGAAGGCAAAAATAACGAGTCAGAGAATACAAGTTCAAACAATAATATATTTTAATAATCATAGAGGTAGAGAGACTTAACCCTCTCTACCTAATAAAAAACCAGCCCTAATCGCCAAGCTGGAAAACGAAATTTTACGCGGCTGTATTCATCTGAAAATTACCCGTTAGTGCGTTGTAAAACTCGCTGTTATCCAGAATACCAACCAGTTGATTGTCTTCCACCAGCAAAATCGGGTGGTTACTGATCTGCTTGAGCTTAATCGCATCACGCATGCCAATTTCCGGACTTGCCACGACCACACTCGACGCGCTGATCGCGGTTAGGTCGTCAGATTCGCTCCACTCGACAAGCGCCAAAGTAGATTCACCTTTTACTGATAAAGCACCTTCACTCTGTTCAATCCAGAGATCTTTAGAATCGCAGATCTTCCAGCTTTCATTCTCTTGCGTCAGTGAATCAAGAGGCTGCATCAAAGAGCGACCTTTAAGTACATTCAGTGGGTTGGTGTGAGCCACGAAGTCTTTTACGTATTCTGTTTTTGGCGTCAATACGATCTCTTCAGGCTTACCGTGTTGAATCAGCTTTCCTGACTCCATGATCGCGATGTTGTTACCAATCTTCAGTGCTTCATCTAGGTCGTGACTCACAAACAGAATCGTTTTGTTGAGTTTGTTTTGCAGCGTGATCAGTTCATCTTGCAGCTGAGCACGAATCAATGGGTCAAGCGCCGAGAACGGTTCATCCATCAATAGAATGTCGGTGTCCATAGCGAACGCACGCGCCAAACCAACACGTTGCTGCATACCGCCAGAAAGCTCATGCGGGAATTTGGTTTCCCACTCCGCTAGGCCGACCATTTCTAATTGTTCACGCGCTTTTGCACGACGAACATCTTTTGCTACGCCCTGCATTTCAAGACCAAACGCCACGTTGTCTAATACGTTAAGCCATGGCATCAAAGCAAACTTTTGGAAAACCATGGATACACGGTGAGTACGAAGATGACGCAGAGTCGCTTCATCACACTGTGCTAAATCGACTTGTTGGTCACCGTCTTTGATCGTCAGTGAACCACGGCTGATCTCATTCAAACCGTTAACTGCGCGAAGTAAAGATGATTTACCAGAACCAGACAAACCCATCAATACACAGATCTCGCCTTCTTCCACCGTCAACGACACATTGTCTACGCCGACAACTTGACCTGTTTCATCGATGATCTCTTGGCGAGTTTTACCTTGATCGAGTAGCTCAAGCGCTTGATTGGCTTTGTTACCAAACACAACATCAAGGTTTTTAATGGTAATCGCGTCCATTGCCTTTTGTTCCTGAGATATAGACATGATTAAGCTTCCTTCTGGTTTGGTGTTTTGCACAAGCGGTCAAGGATGATTGCGACTAAAACAATCGCTAATCCGGCTTCAAAACCTTGTGAGATGTTTACTGTGTTCAATGCACGAACAACAGGTTTACCAAGCCCGTCAGCACCAACAAGAGCAGCGATAACCACCATCGAAAGCGACAACATAATACATTGGGTGACACCCGCCATGATGCTTGGCAGAGCGGCAGGTAATTCAACTTTGAGCAGTAACTTCATGCGACTTGCACCAAAGGCTTTACCCGCTTCAATCAGCTCTTCAGGCACTTTGGTGACGCCTAAGTAGGTCAAACGAATCGGTGCAGCTATTGCGAAAATAATGGTCGAGATTAAGCCAGGAACGATACCCAAGCCGAATAGAACCAGAGTTGGAATCAAATACACAAACGTCGGAACGGTCTGCATTAAATCGAGAATTGGGCGCAACATCGTATAGAGCCAAGGACGGTGAGCAGCCATGATGCCAACCGGTACGCCAATTAATACGGAAATCGTTGTCGCCGCAAAGACGAGAACAAAGGTTTCCAGCATTTCTTGCCAGTAGCCGAGGTTAAGAATAGTCAGCAGTGCCGCGACCACAAAGATCACTAGCGAAGGTTTACGGTGTAAGTACCACGCAATCGCAGCGGTAATCACGATTGGCAGTGCAGGCGGCATCCACTTAAATACGTCGACTAAAAACATAATGACGGTTTCTAGAAAAATCGAAATAGCGTCAAAGAATCCTGCTGCATTGATTGTTAGCCAATCAACACCCGCTTCCATCCATTGTCCGACAGGGATTTTGTTTTCCGTAATAAAATTCACAATATTGCCTTTTATTATGGGTGGGCTACTTCAAACCAATCGATAAATTGGTAAGCCCACCTTTATTATTTATATAGCTGTTGAGATAGGTAGAACTAAGCTTTAACTTGCTTTAGGTATTCAGTAACGGCTTGAGTCGCTGATTCACCTTTATGCGTTTTTACGTTGTCTAACCAAGCTTCAACTTGTTGAGGGTTGTTGTTCAACCATTGTTGAGCCGCTTTTTCTGGCTTCACTTTTTGGTTAAGAATCTCTTCCATCAACTGGTTTTCCATCTCTAGAGTGAATTCTAGGTTTTGTAGAAGTTGACCGACGTTTGCACACTCAGACAGGTAGTTTGAACGAACGTTGGTGTAAACATTCGCGCCGCCGTAGTTAGGGCCGAAGAAGTCGTCACCACCTGATAGGTATTCCATCTCAACATTGCTGTTCATTGGGTGCGGCGCCCAACCTAGATAAACGATCCACTGGCTACGACGAGCAGCGCGAGATACTTGCGACACCATGCCCGCTTCGCTTGATTCCACTAGGCTGAAATCTTTCAAGCCAAACGCGTCTGAATCAATCATTGATTGTATTAGGCGGTTACCGTCGTTACCCGGCTCGATGCCATAGATGCGGTCTTTAAATTTGTCGGCATGTTTTGCTAGGTCGGCGAAGCTTTTTACACCTGAGTCGTACACGTATTTTGGTACGGCTAGCGTGTATTTTGCGCCTTCAAGGTTGGCACGAACGGTTTCAACCGTGCCCTCTTCACGGTACTTAGCAATATCGCCTTCCATGGTTGGCATCCAGTTGCCTAGGAATACGTCAATATCGCCGTTCGCCATTGAAGAGTATGTCACCGGTACTGAAAGTAGGTCGGTTTTGGTTTTGTAACCAAGGCCTTTTAATAGTTCAGAAGTAACGGCGGTTGTTGCGGTAATGTCAGTCCAGCCTACATCAGCGAAGCGGACGTTTTCACATTGCTGTGGTTCAATAGAAGCGTTAGCACCAAATGCAAATGAACTGATGGCTAATGTTGCTAATACCTTTTTTGTAGCGGTTTGTTTATGTTGAGTCGTCATAATGATTCCTTTTTATCTTTCCTTTTTCTGCCCTAACTCATACTAATCAGGGCAGTTTTGCTGACTTTTGACTAATTTTGGTTGTTACTTTTTATTATTTTTATCTCAATAACAGAGGCTTACGCTTCTCTTACTGGTTTATTGATTCTTTGCTTCTCTTGCCATTCAGGTGCAATCCACACTGGAACGTCCTGCTCTTTGAGCATTGGCTTACCCAAAATCAAATCGGAAGCACGCTCAGCCACCATAATGGTCGGGGCGTTAAGGTTGCCGTTTGGAATAACAGGGAAAACAGACGAATCGACAACGCGTAAATTATCAATGCCGCGAACGCGACACTCTTCATCAAGCACTGCCATTGGATCATCATCAGCGCCCATTTTGCAGCCACATGAAGGGTGGTACGCACTTTCCACGTTCTGTTTAACCCATTCGTCGATTGCTTCATCGGAAGTCACACTTAGACCCGGCTGAATCTCTTCACCTCGGTAAGCATCCATTGCTGGTTGAGACAAAATCTCACGCGTTAGACGAATACAATCGCGCCAATCTTGGCGGTCTTGCTCAGTCGAGATGTAGTTGAAAATGATCTCTGGCTTGGCATGCGGATCAGCAGAAGTGATCGCAACCGTACCGCGACTTTCTGGCTTATTAGGCCCAACGTGTACTTGGAAACCGTGACCATCAAAGGCCGCTTGTCCGTCGTAACGCATCGCTGCTGGCAGGAAGTGATATTGAATGTTTGGCCACTTCAATCCTTTACGAGAGCGAATGAACGCACACGATTCAAAGTGGTTAGTAGCACCCAGACCTTTGCGAGTCAGAATCCATTCCGCGCCAATCATGCCTTTGCTCACCAAGCCAAGCTTGCTGTTGAGTGTGATCGGTTCGTTGCAGTGATATTGGAAGTACACTTCTAGGTGATCTTGAAGGTTTTCACCGACACCGCTTAGTTCGTGTTTAACTTCAACGCCGGCCTTTTCAAGCACGGCTTTCGGGCCGATACCAGAAAGCTGCAGCAGTTGAACCGAGCCAATAGAACCCGCAGAAGAGATCACTTCTTTGTTCGCCACAGCCACCTGGGTATTGCCTGACTTTTCAAACTCGACACCAACCGCTTTCAAGCCTGATTGACCTTCTAAGTCTTGTGCTTCAAGTAAGAAACGACGCGCCACGATACCTTTCTTCAAGGTCAGGTTTGAACGCTTCAATGCTCGACGTAAATAAGCGTTAGAGGTTGAGGCTCTAACACCCTTGTCTACCGTCATATGCATAGTGCCGAAGCCTTCTTGCTGGTAGCCGTTGTAATCGTTGGTTTCTGGGTAACCAGCGTCTTTACCTGCATCGATGAATGCTTGGTAAAGCGGGTTAAGCTCCATATCGTTACCATTACAAGTGCCGACAGGACCATTGTCACCACGGTATTCATCACCGCCTTTGTTCCATGATTCAGCGCGGCGGAAGTAAGGCAAGCATGCTTGATAGTTCCAACCCGCTGCACCCTCTTCTTCCCATTGGTCAAAATCACACGCGTGGCCACGAACATAAACCATGCCGTTGATCGATGAGCTGCCGCCTAACACTTTGCCACGTGGGCAGTGCAGTTCACGTCCATCAAGGCCCGGTTCTTTCTCTGTTTCAAATTGCCAAGCGTACTTTTCAGTATTCATTGGGTAAGAAAGCGCGGTTGGCATTTGGATAAAAATACTCTTATCCGTGCCACCAGCTTCCAGTAATAAAACGCTATGTTCACCGCTTTCCGTTAGCCTATCCGCTAACACACAGCCGGCCGAACCCGCGCCGACGATAATATAATCGTAGCGTTGTTCCATGTTTTGATTTCCCTGAGATGAGTCAGTAGGGCTAGCTCTGTTAAGCTAACCCATAAAATTGAGTGTTACGCGTTAGGCATAAGGGCTGGCGTAGTCGCCAAGTTCAATAAGAATGCTCTTAGTCTGCGTATAGTGAAGTAGAGTTTCTGGTCCATTTTCACGGCCAATACCCGAAAGCTTGTAACCCCCAACTGGCATTTCTGCTGGTGAGTCACCCCACGTATTAACCCAACAAATACCCGCCTGCATTTGGTGAATAACACGGTGCGCACGAGAAAGGTTTTGCGTGAACACACCAGCCGCAAGGCCGTATTTGGTGTCGTTTGCACGGCGAATCACATCGTCTTCGTCCGAAAACTTCAACACTGACATCACAGGGCCGAAGATCTCTTGTTGAACGTGAGGCATGTTGTCTTCGCAATCCACAAACACGGTTGGGATAACAAAATTACCGTTTTCGAGGCCGTTGTCTGTCACTTGATAGCCGCCCGTCAGCAGGGTTGCGCCCGACTGTTTAGCTAGCTCAATGGCTTCAAGGACTTTTGAAAGGTGTTCTTTAGAAATCAACGCGCCGATCTGAGTCTCCATGTCCATTGGGTTACCAATGATGAGCTTTTCAGTGCGTGTTTTAAGTTGGTCGATGAAATCGTTGTAGATGTTTTCATGAACGTAAACGCGAGTACCGTTAGTACACACTTCGCCTTGGGTGTAGAAGTTAGCCACCATCGAAGCGGAAACTGCATCATCCAATTTCGCATCATCAAACACGATCATCGGTGACTTGCCGCCAAGTTCCATGGTGACTGATTTCAGCGTCTTAGCGCTGTCTGCCATTACCGCTTTACCGGTACCGGTTTCGCCCGTGAACGACACTTTCGCGATATCTGGGTGCGCCGTTAGCATTTGACCTACACGGTAATCGCCCTGAACCACGTTGAACACGCCATCAGGAAGACCAGCTTCGGTAAAGATCTCTGCAAGCTTGAGCGCCGTTAGCGGCGTTTCTTCTGAAGGTTTGAAAATCATCGCGTTACCCGCGGCTAATGCCGGAGCCGATTTCCACATCGCGATTTGAATTGGGTAGTTCCACGCGCCAATGCCCGCACAAATGCCTAGCGGCTCGCGGCGAGTGTAGAAAAATTGAGATTCGCTCAGCGGCTGTTGGTCGCCTTGTAGCGTTGGAGCCAAACCAGCAAAGTATTCAATAACATCAGCGCCAGACGCCACATCCACTTCAATCGCTTCTTGCAGAGGCTTGCCCGTATCAACAACCTCAAGATTTGCAAGGTCATTATTTCGAGCTCTAAGTATTTCCACTGCCTTCAAAAGAATGCGGCTGCGTTCCACAGCGGTCATTGCTGACCATACCGCAAATCCGCGTTTCGCAGATTCAATAGCACTGTCGACATCCGCAGAAGATGCTTGGCCTAACGTCGCGATAGGTTCACCGTTTGCAGGGTTAATGCTATCAAAGGTTTCACCAGAGGTTGCTTTAACCGCTGCGCCATCGATGTATAACGAGTTCATTTCCATTTGAGATTCTGACTTAATTATTGTTATTAGACTCTACTGGTCTATATGTGAGTATTAGGTGCGAATAGTGGTCGTTCTAGCTCTTGCTCTTGCTCTAGCTCAACGTCTAGCGCTACCACTGCGATCTATTTGCTGTGACACGAGTAGAACGTAAGTTGTTTATCTAGATAATCATTGATGATGGCACGCGCCTTTTGAGCATCGATACCATCTGGGTTTAATGTGCCTCTCAGCCACAAACCATCAATCAGAGACGCAATCCCGTGAGCAACGAGATCCGCTTGTTCATGATTCAAAATACCTTTCAACTCAAGACGTAAGTGTGAAATCAAACGTTTTTCATTCACACGTTGCAGTCTTTTCAGCTGCTCGTCATGCATTGAATATGACCAAAATGCCAACCACGCCTTCGCGACCTTATTTTCTGCTTGGTAACCTTCGAAGTTACCATCGATGATCGCGTTAATTCTCTGTTGGTGAGCATCAACAGGAAGTGCTTTTAGTGACGTGGTGATGGTATTGGAAAGTTGGCGAAGGATTTCACGCATGGTCTCTTCTAGCAGCCCATGCTTTCCACCAAAATAGTGATTAATAATGCCAGTGGAGACTCCCGCTTCTTTGCTGATCAACGCAATACTCGCGGCATGCAAACCCACTCGATCAATCACCGTCATGGTGGCTTGAACAAGCTGTGGTTTACGTATATCAGGCATCCCAACCTTCGGCATTTCTTAGCCCTTTTATTTTATATTGAACGTTCAGTTAAATATAAAATGACAGAAATTTAGTTAGGGTTCAAATGATTATTTAAAACAAACTCGTAACAATGCAGCATTCAAATCAACAAAAATCATTATAAAACAATAAATTAAATATCATTTAGAGCACTAACGAAAACAATTAAAGATTTGAGGTGTGATAGTTATTGGTCAAATGTTTTTGCTTGTTCTGAACAAACTTCAACCGCTCATCTTCTGTGCAGAAACAGGGCGAGACACAGCGAATAGGCATCGTTATTTGTGTATTGGGAGAGAAAGTCGATGATGCGATTGATGAAGAGTAAAAATGAAAAACAGATACAACGAGAGCACCATAAACAAGTTCGGTGCTCTCATTTTTATCGCCAATATTGAGGTAATGAAGCGTGGTTTGTTCAACTAAAAAGCCAAGTGGTAACTATTGCTCGATTGATCCAGTGAAATTACCCAACTTTGCTCTTGTTCACTGCTGCTCATCGGCACCCAACGAGCGTAGATTTGATCCCAGTTCCCATTCACTTCTAATTCCACCACATCGATTTGAGTTGGGTATACCGTTGTGATTCTAGATAATGGGTCGGCGACAACATCACCGTTACTCATCACAAATGCCGACTCGGAATACAAGTGCAACGCTCCCGGAGTGGTTCCCGTGTAATCCATCGACAAACTGATCTTCTCACCTACATCAAACGAAAACCCAGCTTGCGCAACAATCTCCGAAGTGTCGGTTATTGCTGCAACGGCTGGCTGAGCAGGAGAAGCGGGCGTCTGAGCCGGTGTTGGGGTGGCCGATGGTGTTTGAGCTGGCGCAGCACTTGAGCTTCCCCCACCACCTCCGCCGCCACAGGCTGCGACTAACAAAGGCAGAGAACTGATGGTAAATAGTTTGATTGGGCGTTGTTGATCAAATCAGCTTGAAGATCAACGACACCATATGTAGCTAGCCGTTAGCTTCTAACGGGCATACCTAGTCCTATGACTT
>NZ_JBGONQ010000044.1:0-34129 GCF_041439145.1 Vibrio sp. 1F255
GACTACTTCTTCTTGAAGATAAAAGCGGCTTTCCCCGGAAAGCCGCGATGAACCTAAAATAATCGGAACAACTAGCCAGCTTAGAAGAACGATAAACCTGATGTTCTATCGCTATTAACTATTAGAAGATCTATCGATCATTATCAGCATCGAACAATATCGTATAAGTAGAGTGACTGATCGCCCCCCTTCCCCTGAATGTTAAACGATGCAATAGAGTTGCTATATTTGATGGATCAAGGCCTTCAAACTAGAGTTTAGGCTGACCAAAAGATCAGGCAATATCCTCGTATTCGATCCCTCTGCCGCTAAACCCCACTATGCTACTCATTATAAAGTCACTGAGCACTCCAGCCAAGAATGCCATAAAGGTTGCCCTAGCATTTTGTTTAGCTATCTACCTTGCGTTGTATTTTAACCTTGAGAAGCCTTACTGGGCGGCTATCGTGGTCAATATATTGGCCATCACTGATACTATTACTGCTGGCAAGAAAAAAGGCATTCTCAGATTGTTGGGGACGCTTTGTGGCGCGTTTGTCGGGCTTTGGTTAATCGCTGTTTTTGGGCAAGATCGATATTATTTTTTAGCAAACATCGCACTGTTACTCGCAATTTGTATATACATGGGTTCCGATCCGGTCATCGGCTATGCTTACATTACGGCATTTATTGTCTGCATCCTGCTGGCGATATCTGGCAGCTTTGATGGTGTAGCTACATTTAATATTGCGGTACTAAGGCTGCAAGAAACCCTGCTTGGCTTCGTGGTCTATACGACCATCTATAGCGTGGTTTGGCCTGAGGATGATGACACACGCTTTAACAACGAAGTCAGTGTTGTTTTAGAGGCGATGTCTCCCCTCATTCATTCACTCGCTTACAATGACTCAGCGCAGCGTTTCCAGTTACACACGAGCTGCGAGTTAAATATTGAAAGCCCGACCTTCAAAGCGCTGAACGATCTGATGCGCCTGCCCGATTTGCATGGCCGTATGCCTGCCAGAAAGCAGTGGAAGCATCAACAGCAAACTCAAGCAATCTGGGTTGCCAAACAGTTACTGCAAAACGCCCATGATCAAGGGGTTGATCACAATGATTTTTCGATACTTAACCAGGCTATGGCTTTTATTGAAGCATCATCGGTTAATGTCGATTACAAGCCCCCTTTTCCAGAGACAGTCAAACAATTCTACCAGGGTAACTTTAAGAAAAAGCGCTTATTTACCCGATTACTTGACAACAGCCAGCAACGATTAAGCAATACGTTAGTCGGCACAATGAGCTTCATCTCAGCAATTCTAGTCTGGATATATCTACCAATATCATCGGGAAGTCTGTTCATCATTAACAGTGCCATTTGCGCCTTGATATTAAGCAACATGCCTAGGCAAATGATAAAGCACTGGACCATTGGCTACTTAGCCTTTGGGTCACTGTTCCTCATTCAGTATGTTCTGCTGTTACCTTCGATGACCGAAGTATGGCAATTAATGGCATTTTACTTTGTTAATGTCTTTACGGTGTATCGCCTGTTCGCTGGTAATCAGTGGATGGTCTATCGAGTTCTCGGGGGCAACCTATTAGTAATGATTACCATGAGCGCAACGCAACTTGTGCCTGTTTATGACGTCACTACCCCTTTGAACCTACTCATTTATATGATGGTTGCACTGGCTTTCATCCGCTTTTACACCCGCTTAATACACCGTAAAAGTTAACCACTATAACCTCACACAAAGACCACTAAGGCATAAAGTAATGAAAATGAGTAAATGCTCTGCGCTTGTCGTTATCGACCTGCAACAAGGTATCGTTGATCAATTACCGGAAACCGTGTCCCGACCGATCATAGAGAACAGCCTTGCTCTCTGCGATGCATTTGATGATGCTGATTTACCCGTAATTATTGTTAATGTAGCCGGTCGTCCACAAGGCCGAACGGAACTGCAAAATAAAGCGGCTCAGCCTGACGCATCAAAGATCGTATGGGGAGAGGTCATCGAAAGCCTGCGCCTAAACCCTAATTATCGCTATCTAACCAAATATTCCTGGGGTGCATTTACCAACACAGATTTGCAGAAGCAGCTTTGTGAGCAAGGTATTACGGATATTTATCTGACCGGGGTAGCAACAAGTATTGGGGTCGAATCAACGGCTAGACAAGCATTTGAACTGGGTTATAACGTGGTGATTGTCGAAGATGCGATTGCAGATATGAACCCGATGAACCACCAGCACAGCTGCCAAAATATATTCCCAAAACTCAGTGTTTTAGCAAAAGCTCAAGACTTGCTATAACTGTCTCGTCCTAAAATACGTTGACCGTATTTTCATTAAACAATAAAAAGCCGACAGCGAATTAAGCTGTCGGCTGATGATCGTTCTATCTCAAGTACATTCTATCTCAAACAAGAGAAATAGGATTAAGCGTTAGCTTCACGCTCAGCAATGAACTCAAGAGCCATCTTGATGCGAGCGATTACGCGCTCTTTACCAACAAGCTCCATCACTGCATCAACAGAAGGAGACTGACCGCCGCCTGTTACTGCTACGCGAAGTGGCATACCGATTTTACCCATGCCGATCTCTAGCTCTTCACATACTGCTGCGATAACACCGTCTTTGATGTTTGCAGTCGTGAAATCTTCAAGCGCTTCAACCTTAGCAAGCGCAAGCTCTAGTGGGCCTTTAGCAACACCACGTAGGTGCTTCTTCGCTGCGCCAGCTTCAAACTCAGAGAAATCTTCGTAGAAGTAACGAGATTGCTCAGCAAGTTCGATAAGCGTGTTACAACGCTCGCCAACTAGCTTGATCACTTCAGTGATAGCTGGACCGTTTGTTGTATCGATCTCCTGTGCGTCTAGGTGCCATTGCAGGTATTTTGCAACGTACTCAGGCTCAGAAGTCTTGATGTAGTGGTTGTTCAACCAAAGTAGCTTATCAGTGTTGAATGCAGAAGCAGACTTGCTGATAGCCTTCAGGCTGAAGAATTCAATCATCTCTTCTTGAGAGAAGATCTCTTGGTCACCGTGAGACCAGCCTAAACGAACTAGGTAGTTGTTTAGTGCATTTGGTAGGTAACCTTCGTCGCGGTATTGCATTACAGAAACAGCACCGTGACGCTTAGAAAGTTTCGCACCGTCATCACCAAGAATCATTGCACAGTGAGCGAAAGTTGGAACTGGCGCGCCTAGTGCTTCATAGATGTTGATTTGACGAGGTGTGTTGTTGATGTGGTCTTCACCACGAACAACGTGTGTGATACCCATGTCCCAGTCATCCACTACTACTACGAAGTTGTAAGTTGGTGCACCGTCTGTACGACGAATGATCAGGTCATCAAGTTGGCTGTTTGCGATTTCAATGCGACCACGGATTTGGTCATCAAATACTACGCTGCCTTCTTTAGGGTTACGGAAACGGATAACGCACGCATCGCCTTCTTTTGCTGCTTCGTTTGCTGCAACAATTTTAGGGTGGTTAGCATCGTAGCGAGCCATCTCTTTGTTTTCTTCTTGCTCTGCACGAATTTCATCAAGCAGCTCTTTAGACGCGTAGCATTTGAATGCTTTGTCTTCAGCAAGTAGCTTATCAACCATTTCGTTGTAACGGTCAAAACGCTTAGATTGGTAGTAAGGACCTTCGTCCCATTCCATACCCATCCATTGCATGCCTTCTAGAATTGCATCAACCGCTTCTTGAGAGTTACGCTCAAGGTCTGTGTCTTCGATACGTAGAACGAATTCACCGCCTTGGTTTTTAGCGAATAGCCAAGAGTAAAGTGCAGTACGTGCACCACCAACGTGAAGATAGCCAGTTGGGCTAGGAGCAAAACGAGTTTTAACCGTCATTTAAATACCTTGATTATGTAGGTGATTCTTTTAGTGCTCGCCATTACAAGGCCTGCAATAGTCAAACATCACTAAATTTTGGGCGCTATTTTATCACCACCGCTTAAATCTACAATCAGTAGTGAATGATTAATGCGCTGTTGTTGTACGAAAGCCGTTATTGAAAGGCCAATTACGCCCTTAAAGTCGTAAATAGATAGTCTTAGCAAGTAGATTATAGCCGCACATTCTTAATTTCCCTCTTCCATTCCAAACTGAAACCACCAGCTAGCACTCCACCAAGATCAAATTCTTGAATTTATGTTTGACCTTACCCTTACGGGAAGGTTTATGTTAGGCGTAGATGAGAATTGGAGTATCGATATGAACTACTACACAACGGCGCTCAACGGCCTAAATTGCATGGGTTGCGCGAAGAAAGTTCGCACACTGTTTAGCGATCTCGACAGCACGATGATTAATGACATATCGCCGACCTACATCGATATTTCGACTCCATTTAGTTACATTCAGCTCAACGAACAGTTAGCAACGCTTGGCTATTCTATGGGTAATCAGCTGCACCTTTCGCTATCCGGTCTGAGTTGCGGCAAGTGTGTGAGCAAACTGACTAAAGCGCTTGAACAAACTGAGCAAGCCTTAAACCTAGAAGTCAGCAAACAGGAATTATCACTGGTTACTCTGCTTTCTGAGTCTGAGGTGATTAAGCTGGTCGAAAGCCTGGGTTACCACGCAGCTCCCTACTCAGAAACGAATGACCTTTCATCGAGTTCAGATTTAGAAGACGAACAAGCAGATAAAAAGAGTGAAGATAAAACCGCAGCTAGCCAATATACCTATCACCTTGTTCTTGAGGGAATGACGTGTGCGAGTTGTGTTTCTTCGGTAGAGAAAGCACTGAAAAAGAATGAGTTCATCGACCAAGCTCAGATCAATCTCGCAGAACAGACAGCCTTAGTTTTCACCTCTAAAACACGAGACGTCATCGAAAGCGCGCTAATAGAATCCGTAAAAACCGCAGGTTATGGTGCAGAGTTCGTTGATGACGCGGCGACTCAACAACAAAAACAGCAAGAACAACAACTTCGTACCCAAAAAGCTTTCCTAAAAAATTCGGTAAGCGCGCTGCTTATCGGTGCTCCGCTGATGGCGTGGGGTGTGTTCGGTGGCAGCATGACCATTGCCACATTTAACGATCAACTGGCTTGGGGATTCATTGGTGTGGTTTGTTTAGTGTTCTTAGCCACTTCTGGACGCAGCTTCTTCACCAATGCTTGGCAATCCTTGATGCATAAACGCGCGACCATGGACACGCTAGTAGCTTTGGGTACAGGCGCAGCATGGTTCTACTCCATGCTAGTTGTGTTGATTCCGTCATGGTTCCCTGAGGCCTCTCGCCATGTCTACTTTGAGGCGAGTGCGATGATCGTTGGTCTAATTTCTTTGGGCCACTACATTGAAGCCAAAGCCAAAGCTCGCACCACAAAATCACTACAAGCTTTGATTAACCTACAACCTCAAAAAGCGGTGGTGATTGTCGATGGCAAAGAACAAACTATTGCTGTAGAAGCTATCCAAGTAGGCATGCAAGTACGCGTCAAACCGGGTGAGAAAGTGCCAGTTGATGGTGTTGTGGTATCGGGTGAGTCTTATATCGATGAATCCATGTTGACCGGTGAACCACTTCCCAACGTTAAATCGATGAGTGATGGCGTTTCAGCGGGCACTATCAATGGTGATGGCAGCTTAGTTATTGAAGCGACAGGAATTGGCTCAAGCACTATGTTGGCACGCATCATTCAAATGGTTCGCCAAGCGCAAAGCAGTAAACCAGCAATCGCCAAGCTTGCCGATTCTATCTCAGCCGTTTTTGTTCCGGTTGTGGTCGCAATCGCAGTTGCTGCCGCCTTAGTTTGGTTTTTTGTTGGCCCACAACCAAGCGCCAGTTACATGTTAGTGGTATCAACCACAGTGCTGATCATCGCTTGTCCATGTGCCTTAGGCCTTGCGACACCACTTTCAATTACTGTCGGCGTTGGCAAAGCCGCTGAGTTTGGCGTTCTGATCAAAGATGCCGATGTGTTGCAATCTGCAAGCAAAATTGATGCTGTCGTGTTTGATAAAACGGGCACCCTAACCCAAGGTAAGCCAACCGTTCAGCAAGCCTTTTATGGCGATTTATCAGAACAAGAATTACTGGCTTGTGCTTATTCAGTAGAAGTAGGATCTGAGCACCCACTTGCCAAAGCCGTTTGCCAATATGCAGAGAGCTTGGAAGTTTCAGTACTCCCACACAGCGAATTTGAAAACCAACGAGGGCTTGGGGTTCAAGCAACAATTAACGGCAAGAAAGTGCAAGTTGGCTCGCTTAAGTACCTCACCCAATTAGGTATCAATACAGAGGTTGGCGCGGATTTCATCGAGCTTTGCCGCTCGCAAGCGTGGACGCCTATTTTCATTGCGATTGACCAAAAACTGGTAGGCATATTAGGCATTTCAGACGCATTAAAAATAGATAGCAAACAGGCGATAGCTCAACTAAAATCCGCCGGAATTCACACTGTGCTATTAACGGGCGACAACGACTCTGTAGCTCAAGCGATAGGTAAAAACGTCGGTATCGACGAAGTGATTTCAGAAGTGCTTCCAGAGCAGAAAGCTCAACACATTGTTCAGCTGCAACAGCAATATAAGAGTGTTGCCATGGTCGGAGACGGTATTAACGACGCGCCTGCACTTGCTCAAGCAGATATAGGCATAGCAATGGGTAGCGGCAGCGATGTGGCGATTGAAAGTGCGCAAATGACACTACTCAACTCGTCGCCATTATCTGTCAGTAACGCGATTGAGCTTTCCCAAGCGACCGTGAGAAACATGAAGCAAAACCTGTTTGGTGCCTTTATCTATAATTCACTTGGTATTCCAATTGCGGCTGGTGTGCTCTACCCATTCTTTGGATTTTTACTTAGCCCTGTCGTTGCAGGCGCTGCGATGGCGATGTCATCAATCACCGTAGTCAGCAATGCCAACAGATTAAGACTGTTCAAACCCACTCATTCTAATATCAACAAAAACCATATTCATGAGGTTAACCATGATTCGTAAAATTATGACTCTTACTGCACTCGCTGCAATCTCAGGACAAGCTTTAGCTACTGATGTTCTAAACCACAAATCTCCATACTGCGGCTGCTGCACAGAATGGACAGAACATATGCGAGATGCTGGGTTCGATGTTACTGAGAAGCTCCACGATGATATGAACCCAATCAAGCAGAAACTAGGGATAACACAAGAGCTAGCCTCTTGCCACACTGCAGAGATCGACGGATACGTATTTGAAGGACACATTCCAGCAGATGACATTAAAGCCTTTCTAGAAAACCCACCACGTAATGCGATTGGTTTAGCGGTTCCGGGTATGCCAATGGGTTCGCCAGGCATGGAATATGGCGATAAGAAAGACGAGTATTCTGTGTATGCGTTTAATGAAAAAGGTCAGGTGTTTGAATACCGTCACTACAACGGGAAATAGAACCTAAACAGACCAACACACAGCAATAAAAAGAAGTCATAAAAATAGAGCCTAGCATTCAGTAAACCCAAGACTGTGGTTTACTTGCTAGGCTCTTTGCTTTTGGACAGTAAAGCAAATCTTGTCGCGGCACCAACCGGGCTGTTAGTACCGCTATGTTCCCCTCGCTAATTAGCTAGCAAGCTATTTAGCAAAAAGATATTTAGCGAAGAAGCTCACTCGGCTAATAATCTAATAGACTAAGCAACCAAGCGAATCAGCTTAGAAGCCGTAAGAAGCACCGAATACGAATGCGTTGTTCTGCTTAGAATCGCCGTTTGCGAAATCTACACCGTTAGCTTGGCTACGGAATTCAAAGTAAGGTTGAACACCTTGACGAGTCCATGTTGCACGTAACTCGTGGTCCATCGCTTCAGCATCAATCATGTATACGTTGTTGTAGCTAAGCGCTAGGTCAGCATTCACTGTGTAAGCAATGCGGTTATCCATGCGGTAGTCTGTGTCAGCATTAGCTGAAGTATCATCGATGTGTGCACGAGTACGGTTACTAATAGAGATGCCGTTGTCGAAGTTGTAACCGATCTTAACTAGTGGACGGAACTGAATGCTTTCGCCTGCAGAGAATAGGTGTTGGTAACCCGCAGCAACCCATAGGTTGTCAGTGATGTTGAAAGATTGCTCACCACCTACAGTGATGCCTGGAGTAGTATTACCTGCACCGCCATTTTCAGATTCAAGTTTGCCCAGTTGGATACCATCAAACTCAGAATAAACCGTGAAGCCGCCTAGAGAGTTGTCAAACGTGTGACCAGCTTCTAGCGTAGAAGTCATGTCAGAACCGTGGATACGGCCATCGTCATGAATTTGGATGTTACCCGTTACGTAAGAAGAACCAGCAAAAGCACTAGAAGCGAAAGCAAGAGAAAGAGCACTTAGAGCGATAATTTTTTTCATAGTAAACTGCCTTAGTTTAATTTTTTCAGCGGCACATCTTCGGTACATCATTCACCTTCACCGCTTGAGTAGTTGGTAGCCTCCCTGGCATGAAATCTATGTTGCTCGAATTAATTTGCGTTTAAAAATAAAAGGGACAGCAGAGTGATCCCTCTCACTATCAAAAAAAGACAAGTTATTTAAAACTTTAAAATCAACAACTTAAAAACATAAAAATTGATAAAAAACTTAAGATGGAAAAATATACAGATCGGGATCACGTTATTTCACGAAGAAAAATTAGATCTAGATAGTTGAATCACATCTGATTTAGAGTTTTTTACAGGGGGCTTATTTTTTGAAGAGAATAATGAGAAGCGCGTCACTTTTGGGATTAAAGTCACCTTATGTGCATTGTTGATGATATGACCAAAGGCGATTTCTATATGTTTCAGTTTTGGATATGCACCTAATTCGCAGTAAACAAAAAGAGCTCCCGTTTTATCTTGAATAAGATAAAGGTCAGGAGCTCTTCTACTAATAGTGCTTATCGATTATTTAACTGAGGTCACTCGACTTACTTTCTCACCACTTTCTGAAATAGAGCGGATGTAAGTCTCACCAGAAACTGATGGACGTTGTTGCTCATCGTATGTTAGCCAGTTTTCGCCATCAGCAGAGTATTGCAGCTCTACACCTGGGAATTGAACGTTCATCGCTAGCTTACCGTCAACAACCTTCGCACCTGGAACTGGTAGTCGGTAATCAATACCCGCTTTTTCTAGCTTAGCTAGCTCACGTTGACCAAGAATATTCGCGAAGCGATTAAAGTCGCTGTTCAACGCTTGCTTATTCACTAAGTTAGTTTCTTGAGAGTATTCAACACCAACCTTGTAGTCGTTTTCCCAATCTGCTCGGTGCCATGCGCGCTCTGCTGCTGCCAATACGCGAGGGAACACCATGTATTCATATTGCTCGTCAGTACGTACTGTTTCTGACCAAAGTTGAGCTGACAGACCGTAGAAAGGTTTCGCTTCAACCTCACCTTTACCAGTAAAACCATTGCCATCACGGTCTAATGATGTTTCTGCGTTTTGTGGCATGTTTTCTGGTGCGAAGCCAAACATCTTACGAGTATCGGTTGCACGTGTTGCCCAGTAGTAACCACGCTCAGCTGCATCAACTTCGTATGGCATATCCATGTATACGTAGTCTGGGTTAGAGACAATCACGTCATACCCTTTTGCTGACCAATCGTATACTGATGAAGTTCCGCCCCAGTAAAGAACGTCCCAGAAGTTCACGCGTGTACTTTCGGTCGCAAATGCTTCCTCGCCTTCGCTGTATTTCAGACCATCTTGCCATGCTTGGAAGTGGGGAATACCCTTCTCAGCAACAATCTTAGAAACCTGTTCTGCGAAGTGGCTTGGTAGATGACCGAAATCGCTTACAGTACCATCAGCGATCAATGACTGACATTGTGGTGATTGTTGGAACGGCTTATCTTGCTTAGACAAATCGATGTTGCCTTTCCAAGCCACTTTATCTTCTGCATTAATATCTTGTAAGCCTGCGCCTAACTTGATGTTTTTCGCTTCATCGCCGCCGAAGTGCCAAGTCGTTAGCGGTACGCCCGCTTCTTGGTGCATTGCCGCCACTTCAGAGATTACTTTATCGACGAAGTGAGTTGATGACTCCATACATGGGTTAATGAAGCTTTGCTTATCGTAGAACTGAACCGTGGTTACATTCGATGTATCTTGCGGATCCATCAAGCGGTATTCGTTCGCTTCTGCTTCTTTGCCTTCCGCCATGAGACGAGTGTAACGCGCTTCCATTGATACCACAGCTGAACGAGCGTGTGCTGGCATATCAATTTCAGGGATAACTTCGATGCTGCGCGCTTTAGCGTAGCTTAGGATCTCGACGTAATCCGCTTTACTAAAGAAACCAGAGCCAAAGTTGTCTGTTGTTGGACCAGAACCTAGCTGAGGCAGTAAGCAGCTTTGTTCATCCAAATCAAAACAACGATTAGACCCTACATCCGTTAGCTCTGGTAAACCTGGAATTTCTAAACGCCAACCTTCATCATCCGTTAGGTGAAGGTGCAGTTTATTCATCTTGTATGCCGCCATTTGATCTAGCGTTGCTAGGATGGCATCTTTTGAGTGGAAGTTTCGAGCAACGTCCACCATCACACCACGATAATCAAAGCGCGGCGCATCTTTAATTGACAGTTGTGGTAATGATTCAGCGTTCTGACTATCTATTAGGCCAAAAATAGACTGAACTGCGTAGAAAGCACCCGTTTTATCAAACGCTTTAATTGCAATCCCCTCTTCCGAGATGCTTAGTTCATAAGCGCCAGATTTCGCTAAATCACCCGTAAACTGAGTAGGAACAACAGCGACACTCACAGGTAGGTCGCCACTCACATCTACGTTTACCACATCTGCACGTTCTTCAATTGCTGCGAATTGCTCAGCGTCGAATGCGTCTTTAGGTAGGGCAATACCACCAGCAATGCTAACTGAACCTTCACCGGCTTCTACCGACATTGGCGTTGGTAGTAAAGTAGTTGATACATCTTGCGTTGCTAGATCAGCATTCTTTTCAAAACGCGTCACCGCTGTCGCCATTACGTTATTATCATCAGGCGTACGCTTAAGGTTATTACCCTCTAGACCAGTTACGAACGATGCAACATCTTCTGTATTCAATGATGCAATCATCTTAGGTTCTGCGTTTGGCGCCGTCACGAATGCACCTGGCATAAAGTCAGTTTCAAACAGTTGCCAGTATTCACTGGTTAATGGAAGAATCACTTCTTCACCAGCCGCAAAGCCGTCAAATTTTTCAGTAGGTTCTAGCTTGTGAAGGTCACCAGTAACGCGAGTGATCTTAAATTGCTCATTATCAACATCTAAAATAAGACGAATACTGTGGAAGTAGATGCTCCAATCTTTAAAGTCAATCGCTTCACCGTCATTGGTTAGCGTCATGTTCACTTTATTACATGACGCCCATTCAGCACCTAGGTCCTGACAAGCCAAGCCTTCATTCGCACCATGATTAGTTAGAATTTCGTACTGAACATCAAGATTATCAGCCAGTGCATTCACTACTTTTTGTTCTGGTGCTTGCGTTACTGCACAACCTGTTAGGCCAGCCAATACCGCTACAGATAGTAAGTTTCTCTTCAACATCGTATTCACCCATAAATTAAAAATTGAGTAAGAAGCAAAATGGAGCGCTTCGAAAGTTAGATAAACTATATGGGCTTATTTTTTACCGTGAATTAAATCGAGCTAATAAAGTGATCGGCTTCAAATCTCAAAAATATTGATAAATTTAATTTAAATAAAATCATCAAGTTACAAGCAACGGCACTTCCGTCATTTTAATTTTGACGTAAAATTTGAGAAATGAATCACAATCTTTTTTACCGATTTCATAAAATCGTGTCATTGGTAGTCAGAAAGGATTTAGAGTTTCAGCGTATTGTTATACTTTTCGTACAAACAACGTGACATTGTTCTCAAAAAAAACCGTTAAAAAACACCGTCAAAATCGATTTTAACGAGTTTAATACTTCCTTAAGGAGCTCCCTTTGCGTCCACTCTGGTACATGGTTTTATTCGTTCTCGCTTTTTCAGCTAGGCAAGCGGTCGCCGAGCCCCTTTATTGGCAAGCACAAAAGGATGATCTGACACTCACTATCTTAGGTTCAGTGCACGTTGGAGACGAGAGTATGTACCCCCTTCCTTCGGCGATCACCGACGCGCTAAAAAACAGTGATGGCTTAATTATCGAAACGGATATCAGAAAGTCTGATGGCGTTGTATATCCCCGCAACAAACTCACAACTGCCGATGTACTCAATGAACAACAGCTGCAATTATTAACCGACATCTCAAAATCATTGGGCATGCCGACGCAACAGCTGCTTAGTTCACCGCCTTGGGCAACTTCTCTCTCCATACAAATGCAGCAGTTAAAAAACCTTGGTTATGGCTCCGCCAGCGGCGTTGATGCGACGCTAGCGAACAAAGCGACTACCCAAGATGTTCCGGTTATCAGTTTGGAGCCTCTGCAATTCCAAATAGACCTAATGACAAAACAAAAGGACGACGGTAAAGAGTGGTTAGTCAGTAGCCTTGAAGAATTTGACCAAACTGATCGCGTGGTTCATTGCCTGATTGAAAGCTGGAAAGCGGGTGATTTAGCGAAGCTGGAAGCCTTCTCAGAACTGTCAGAGATGTCGCCTGAACTTGAGAAAGCATTCTTAACCGATCGCAACATAGACTGGGCAAACAAACTATCCTCCAATGATTGGAAGCTTAAGACTAAAGGGAACTACATGATAGTAGTTGGTACCTTGCACCTAATTGGAGAAGGTAACCTTATACAGTTATTAGAAAAGAAAGGCTTCAGTGTCATTCAGCAATCACAAAGCCAATCAGCCCAATGTCAATTTGAGACTAGCTAAAAAAGCTAACGATGCTCAACCTCATTTTGTTTTCGTTATAAAAGCATTTCCTTAATAACAGAATCTTTACATTTAATAGCACCATTGCAGTGCTATTATCTTTCGCTCTTTTTACCTATGGCGTTGTTCTAATGAAACCAGTACTTTTTGCTTTCCCTTTAGCCCTCACGATGCTGATGCCCACGGCAGCGTCTGCCAAAGAAACTTGTACGGTAGAACAATTTCAAGCTATCGACATTCAGCCAGATACAAAGGGGGGCGTGATAGATAAAGAAAGTGGGCAATTTCTCATTACAGAGAAACCACCGATGCGCTGCGCCAATATTACGTTCACAACATCTACAACACGAAACCGTATCGCAAGCCAAATGAATGGTAATTTTGAAGCAAACTTTTACGACAACCAAACGGGAAGTTCTCACTCGGTGACGTTTGATGAAGATGAAATAAAGGCAGGTTACATTCGAATAGGCCCGAATAAGCCAGCGGAAGCGTATGTTTGTTTTGTTACCTCGGAAACACCGATAAAAGATATTACGTGCGATGTGAATTGATCATTGAGTTGCTTGAAGAAAAAAACAGGGCTAAGGGAAAGGTCCGTTTTCCGCATAGCCCTATTTTGCTGCTTACTCGGGAGCTTAAAGTATGTCTGTACTCGCTTCGGAATAACGTGCGATAATCGGATTTTCTAATGCATTCGGATCGCTCGGCGACCACATTCCACGCTTCATTCCTTTCACAATCAAATGAATCACCGCGGCATCAATAGCAGACATCACAGCAATATTGACCGGTTCATTTTGGCTATAGCCCATCTCTACTTCCAACAGTTCTTTGTAATCAACAAATCGAAATGCGCCGAACCCAATCTCGTGTGAAGAGATAGTTTTAGTGGTGGTGACACTCAATAGAACTTGCCCGGTTCTAACGTCAACCGCTCTTAAATTCACAGTGACTTGATCCGTTCTATATTGTCCAGAACCACCGATCCCAAGATACTTAGCACCCGCACCGCCTGTCACGATATTCGAGTCATAAGCCACAATCCCGCCTTCGATGACGATGTTAGCGGAACTCAAAGACGACAAGTCTGCCCCATGATTATTTACGACCTTATCTTTTTTCTGAGCCGCTCGAATGATCTTACGTTCAGTCAATAAGTTTTGGAGCCCTTCACGCTCCAGAGGTACAAACCACTGAGAGTCGATAAGTGCTGTCGTCAATAAAGACGTCCCACCCTGTGGCACTGCTGTGGAAAAGTTACTGTTTGGCTGAGGCTTGTATTGGCCTGTTTGATCTCTAAAGTCATACACTGAGACCAATATTTTGCCGCGAGGCTGAGGTAATGAGATGAGATCGGTATAAGTCGATCCTCTCGGCATCAGTTTTGGCGTTTCAGAAGTCTCTGGAATTTGCATAGAGTAAGTGCACCCTCCCAACACAAAGGTCAAGAAGACGATAATGATCGATTTCATAACACAATCCTTGTGATTAGAGGTCTGGGTTTAGTCCCGAAACACTGATTTCTGTTGATTCCCCTGTCGCTTTATCGACGATTTGAACGAGTAAGGTCCCGGAGTCGTCAACAATATTGAGGAAAAAGTCATCTGTTTCTAACTGCCCTGTATTTCCGTTACCCACGTCAGCAAGCAACTGGCTTATCAAACGAGACTCTAAACTAGACGCTAAACGATCTAAGGCTGATTCTTGCTCATCAAAGATATCCCTTGCACTTGGGTCTTCATAATCATTGATAGCATTAGCGTGATTAAAAAGGTGAGAACTGTTTAAAGCGTTTCCGCCAAAACTTGGATTTACGGGCGTATAAACTAATTCGCTTGAGTAAACCGAAGGCGAAACTATCAGCGCAATGAGCGCGGCCTTTCTGAAAAATATCGACATCCTTGGCTCCTTAAAATTCATCATGGTCTAGATCGTAAGTGTCCTGAAAGATCCGTTCCGCTTGCCATCGGATGATGTAATTCCCAACCACTCGTGTTGCATCGGCAGCGCGTTCTTTCGCTTGTCTACGACCAGGGGACAACGCCGTACGGAAGATCGGTTTTCTAGAGTGTTGAACCTCTATGATGCTTCCTGATAACGCCGTTGGCCTTTCTTTTACCGTCAAATTTTCCTTAAGGTCGGGATAACTATCATTGAGCGATTGCGAGAAGAAAAAATAGAAATCCTCTCCCAACCGCGTAATGGTTCTGTCCACAATGATTCCATCGACTTCACTGAAGTCATTGAATTTTTCCTTAAGATTATTTGTCGAGTCCTCAAGTTTTTGTCCATTTTCTAAAGGAGCAGCATTTTCAAGACCATGACTCTTTTCTTCTGCATGAAGAGCAAAGGAAAGCAGAGTTATTGTAAGCAGCTTGATTTTCATATGTGCTCCCATTCAAAGTCTATTTACAAAATGAGAATGTGATTCGTTGAAACTGAATAAAGCGTAATTCATGCTTACAGTGGCATATATAAACTTTCGAATTAATTACTGAAGGGAATTGATTAACTAAGGTTGGTAGGATTCGGTCAAATACTAATTAAATTTCATATGAACAACTAAATATTTTCAACTTTAAGTTTATAGCTGTTCGTAAATTCAAGGCCTAGGATTTCGATAACACAAAGGTTCACTCATTCCCTACGCAGTTTATTTTCGTAGGGATCATAATCACGAACACTTTAAGGTAAAGATGATGGTAATTGGGAAAGCATCACTTATCAGCTTAACTTGTTTATATTTTTTATCAGGAGGTTTTAATAATGCTATCGCGTCAGATATAGAAGGGGATTTTTTACATAATGTTAATCAAGATATAGTCAATGATTATAATTATTTAGAAAGCTTCTCTTCTGGAGATTTAGATAATTATTCAGAATTAAATATATCTAATGCTACTGATTCAATAGCAATAATAAAGCAACGCAGTCCTGGTATTACCGCGAACAACAGAGCGAAGATAACGCAAAGCGGAAGTTCTAACTCCGCATACATTGGTCAAACAGGGCGCAATAATACCGCCTTAATAGACCAGAATGGTTCAAATAACGATGCCGCAATTGGGCAACTCGGAGTAAATTCTGAAGCGCTTATTTCCCAAGACGGGAATAACAATTTAGCAGTTATCGGACAAGCTAACTTCTCAAGACAGAGTAGTCAGCTGAGCATTGACCAAAAAGGCAATGGCAATACTGCTTATTTGGTTGGTTCTGGAAGAAGTAATTTAGGAATTTCTCAAGACGGCAATGACTTTGCTTTAGTAAAAGCATCTAGCTCGATGAGAATTCACATCAATCAAGCAAATTAGCGCGCAGTATGGAAGCTTGATTCAAGTTGCTTCTCTGTGAAGCAACAACAACGTCGACATGGAAATGTATAAGGATACAACTTATGAAACTTACACAAATTGGAATGTTAGTCGGTGCCATCATTAGTTTGAATGTAGCTCACGCAGATCCGCTACCCGCTCCCTATCCAGCTTCAGCTCCTGGAACTGGAGTGATTGAAGGCACAACCGATCTTGGTATTGACGCAGCCCTTACCGCTGCAGCTGGCGGAGTAACGATCCCCTCAGCTAGTGACAACACAGCGCTTTGGCAAATGGGTAATGGTGCCAGTGCTAATGTAACTATTAATCAAAACACGTCAGGCACAACAGATGGTCACACAGCATTGGTCGATACGCACGCGAGTTACAAATCTGATGTAGTCGTTGAACAAAGCGGTAACCTAAATGGAGCACATGTTCAACTTAGAGGCTGGTATAACAATGCTCTAATTGACCAAAACGGACAATCTAACCAAGCACGCGTTCAAGTTGAGCAATACGGTAACTTTAACGATCTTCGTGTAACACAAATGGGTGATGACAACATTTCCGTTACCGTAGCTCTTGGAGGAGCAGACAGCAACAGAGCCGAAACGACTATATATGGCGATTCAAACCAAACATATACAGAATTCAGTAACGGTGACGTTGACTACAATAACGCTGCAATTGATATCAGCGGTGATGACAACTACGTACAGACTATTGTTAATAATAGCGTAGGTGGTGGTGATTGGAACGATGTCGACATTGATCTAATGAACAGTGACGATAATAGAGTATTCGTTCTACAAACAGGTTCTCATTCTGATGCGGTCGTTCAATTACAAAACAGTAATATGAACCAATTTACGGTTGAACAAACATCACATGATAGTGCTGTCGTATTAGGTAATGGTGCTTACGGTAATGTCGGTATTATTTACCAAAATTAATATGAGTGTCAGTGCATACATTAAAACGGCGCTAGTCGCCGTTTTATTTATTTCTTTCCATTTTAATGGATTTTCTTCTGATTTAAATTCAGTACAGTGCCTGATAAAAAATAAAAGTCTTATTCTGACCATAAATAACAGTGTGGCATCTTCATTAACGTTGAGTACGAACACCAACTCTAATTTCAACCAGAATACGAATAGTGGTATTACAACGTTGATTATTAATATAAATCAGTTTCCTGCCACTATAAAACTTCACCCAAACAAGGGGATCTGGAAAATTCATAAAGACTGTACAATCAATAAAATAAAACCATAAATCTCGGTAATTCCCTCTTTCTACTTAAGTATTATTTTACCTTCGACAATACTATTAAATTAATTTCATAGATTTGATGAATAATTAGCTTTAAAAATTAGCAAAATAACAATACGTGCTTTAAACTAAAACACCTAAAGTTCAAGTAATGAGTTAAGAAAAGGAGTTCCACATGGCTAAACTGGAGGCTCATAACGCCATTTTACTTGCGGAGAACAATTTACAATCGATACTACTAAAAGAGTCTATAGAACAGAAAGTTAACCTGAACATAAAACTCATATCACCGGAAAGGCTCAGTGCTAAATCCCTAAAAAACGATGACTTAGTTCTGATTATTATTGATTTCCCGACAATGAGTAAGCAATACATTGAGAAATACCAGGAGCTCAGAGATGACGTAGCAAGTGATGTCCATGAAGTGCTACTCAATACACCAGGCGATTTCCCGCACTCTGAAATGCTTAAATGGCAGTATCTTGTCGGCATTTTTTATACGTCGGACACGCTTGAAAAGCTCGTGGCCGGCTTTAACTGCATTTTGCAAGGCGAGATGTGGATGAGTAGAAAGCTCATTTACCAGTACATTAGCTTCTACAGAGAGAGGCAGTGCGCGAAAACCAGTCCTTATTACCTCAAGCTGACCAAACGCGAGCAGCAGATCATTAAGTTACTCGGTGATGGAGCATCTAACACTCAGATAGCAGATACCCTCTATGTCAGTGAGAATACGGTCAAAGCACACCTTCACAACACGTTTAAAAAAATCAAGGTGAAGAATCGCTTACAAGCTTTGATCTGGGTTAAGAACAACGTTGCGACAAATGAGTTCGTCCAATAGACCTAACTCTCTGCCCTCAACCATAAACAGTCAATGCAGTTAGAATGTAGAAATCCCAAATACAAAAAAGCCGTAGCATTTCTGCTACGGCTTTTTCTAATGTGGTCGGTGAAGAGGGATTCGAACCCCCGACCCTCTGGTCCCAAACCAGATGCGCTACCAAGCTGCGCTATTCACCGAGATATCTAACTGGCTCATTGCCTGTCGATGGAGCGTATAATACGGGTTCTGAATTTATCCGCAAGGGCTTTTTCTCATATTTATTGCGATTTTGAATCGTTCGAACAAAAGACATACAACAACGAGCATGATGTGACGAAAAACACACAGTTACCAACAAGTATTTAACTTATGAAACAGGATTGATCCAGATCAGTGAATTGATAATGCTTGTTAATACACTAAGCCATGTCATATAACTTTGAGGTATACACATGGACTTTTGGCTAGATCTCCTATTTGGTAATGCGGTGGGACTATCTTCAATGATAGTAATCTTCGGGGCTCTGGGTCTCATGATGTTTTATGGAGGCTTCTTCATATACAAAGTTATGACTGAAAAATCTCCTCACTAGAATCGCTCTGCCTAAATCATTTACTTTTAAGTATTCTTTTACTTTATAAGTAAATGTCAAAACGCTTTGCACCGGAGCAGACTTATTGTCTTCTCCGGTTTTTTCATTTTTAAACCTAACCTCAACTTAGGTATACTTACCCTATCCTTCTCCAACTTGAGATACACACTATGTCTCATGATGATGACTTAGATCTATTCCAAGAAATGATGGGCGATGTTAAACGTATCAACCATGACACCGCTGAACACCAGAAAGTACACCGAGTCACCGAATCTCACCTTGCTAAGCGTGAAGCCGCTATGTGGCTGTCTGACGACGAGAAAGACTACTTATCGTTAGATTACTCGCCAATGATCAAGCCAGACGATGTCGTTGCTTATAAAAAAGACGGTGTACAAGAAGGCGTATACAAAAAGCTGCGCCTAGGCAAATACCCTATTCAAGCCAAGCTCGACCTTCATAGGAAAACACTGAAAGACGCACGTAACGAAGTGCTTTCATTTTTGCGTCAGTGTTTAAGAATGGATGTTCGTACTGTCATCATTGTTCACGGTAAGGGTGAGCGTTCGAACCCACCAGCAATGATGAAAAGCTACGTGGCAAATTGGCTTACGCAAATCAACGACGTTCAATGTGTTCATTCTGCTCAGCAATTTCATGGTGGTACGGGCGCAGTCTATGTCATGCTCAGAAAGAGTAATGAGAAAAAGCTAGAGAACAGAGAGCGCCATCAAAAACGCACCAGTTAATAGGTTGAGATAGATAAATGGACTACTAACGATTTTGCATCAAGATCGATATTTCGTGCCTAGACTCACACCAAGTGCTAAAATTACCTCAGTTAACGAATTTCAACTCAAAGCAACTATCCAAAGGTTGCTTTTTGTTTATCTACATTTCCGTTGTGAAACGCTAAGAGAATATCATGTCACAAGAATCCCAAGCTAAACGCCTTAATAAATACATCAGTGAAACTGGTTTTTGCTCACGCCGCGAAGCCGATAAACTGATTGATGCAGGCCGAGTTACTATTAACGGTAAGATCCCTGAAATGGGTACTAAAGTCTTGCCAGGTGATGATGTTGAGATCGACAATAAGCCTGTTCGCTCAAAAGAGAAGCCGATTTACATTGCTCTCAATAAACCAACAGGTATCACCTGTACGACTGAGCGTGATATTCCTGGCAACATCGTCGACTTTATTGGCCACCACAAGCGCATTTTCCCGATTGGTCGTCTAGATAAGCCTTCTGATGGCCTTATCTTCCTAACCAATGACGGCGACATCGTAAACAAGATCCTACGTGCAGGTAACAACCACGAGAAAGAATACGTGGTGCGTGTAGATAAGCCGATTACGACGGAATTCTTGAAGCAAATGGGCGCTGGCGTTCACATTCTCGATACAGTCACTTTGCCATGTAAAGTAGAGAAAGAGACTAAGTTCTCATTCCGAATTACGCTAACACAAGGCCTTAACCGCCAAATTCGCCGTATGTGTGAAGCGCTCGGTTATGAAGTATTTAAACTGCGTCGTGTTCGTATTATGAATATCTCACTAGACGGTATTCCTAACGGCAAATGGCGCTACCTGAGCGACGAAGAGATCACTGAAATTTTAGCGATGTGTGAAGGCTCAGTAAGTACGGAAGATGCGTCAAAAATGAACGCGAAAGGTCAACGCATTCGCAAAGCGACTGACGCGAAACTTTTTGATAGCCGTGAAGAGAACCAAGCTTCAACAGCACGCCGTAATCAAAACGAGAACCGTACACGCACCTACCGCGGTAACAATGCGGATGAATTCCGTCATGCACCTAATTCAAAGCGTGGCCGCAATTCATCGAATGGTGAAAGCGGTGGTAATACCGAGAACTGGAAATCGAACTCTCGTTCAGAGCGTTCTAATTCAGATAGAAATCGTTCGGATCGCAATCGCACAGATCGCGATAATACCGATCGTAGAAGCGGGAAGCCGGCAAACCGCAGCCAAGATTCAAACAGACCGAACAAACCTGCACCAAAGCGTGTTGGTGGTACTTTAGGTCTGAAGAAGTAGTCTGAATCAGTAAGACGAGACTCTCGATATAAAAACGCCCGCTAGATTAGTCTAGCGGGCGTTTTTGTTGGTCATTCGATAGTTTTATCATCATGACGACGACAATCTATAAACATAAATCAGCAAACTGGCCGCGAGTCAGAAATGTTAAGTCTTTTGGGTCTAATTCAATCTCTAGCCCACGCTTACCTGCACTCACACATATCGTTTCAAAATCTGTCGCACTGGAATGAACGAAGGTAGGCAGTGCTTTCTTCTGACCAAGCGGACTAATGCCACCAACAACATAACCCGTGGTTTTCTGAGCAATATCTGGATCAGCCATCTCTGCTTTTTTGCCTTTCGCCGCTTTTGCTGCCAGCTTTAGGTTTAGCTTCTGGTCGACAGGAATAACGGCGACTGCCAAATCTTTCGCCACACCATTCAAGCAGAACAACAGCGTTTTGAATACACGTTTGGGATCTTGACCAAGCGCTTCAACGGCTTCTAAACCATAGTTCGTATTATTGGCATCATGATGGTACTGATGCACGCTATGAGCGATTTTCTTTTTCTTGGCGAGATTGATTGCTGGGGTCATAACAAATCCAAACGATAGATAAACAAAAAGCGACGCCGAGGCGTCGCTTTAGTTAAATTTATCATGGTGCTAGAGTCAATCTAATTTAGCACCTATTGATACAATTGCTTGGATTCAATTACTTGTAAACTATTTGGCCTGAAGGCGCGTACTTGTTCACGTCAACCGGGCTGTTTGCTTCTAGGTACTCTTTCAGTACTTCAGCATCAACAAAACCAGTATTTACGTAACCTGGGTGATCAGACAGTTTAGGGTAACCGTCACCACCAGCAGCGTTAAAGCTTGGTACTGTGAAACGGTAAGTTTCGTCTAGACGAAGCTGTTTGCCACCGATGAATACATTCGATACTTCACCGTTCGCTACTGTCATAGAGATTCCAGCAAACTGAGCGTAAGCACCAGAATCGATTGGTTTAGTCGCTACTACATTTAGGTAATCCAGAACTTCTTTACCCGTCATGTCTGTGTAAGTCAGGATGTTTGCAAAAGGCTGTACCTTCAGTACATCTTTGTAAGTAACATTACCGGCTTCAATTGAGTCACGAACGCCACCAGAGTTCATCACAGCGAAGTCTGCTTTTGCACGCTCCATGTGAGAAGTCGCAATCAAACGACCTAGGTTGGTCTGTTGGAAACGAACGACGTTACGATCGCCTTCAAGCTTGCCATTTGTCTCAGCGATTTGAACTTCTAGCTGTGCCTGACCTTGCTCTTGGAAAGGACGTAGGAATTCAAGTAGCTCTGGGTCTTGTGCGATTTCATCTTGAATAAGAACACGTTGCTTCTTACCGTCGATCTTAACTTTCTTCTTAAGGTTAACTGGAATCAGGTCGTAGCTCACCATCTCTAGCTCGCCATTACGGAATTCGTAATCAGCACGACCTACGTACTTGCCCCACTCGTGAGCTTGAACGATGTAAGTACCGTTCTGTACGTCAGGCTTACACTCATCACCCGGCTTGAAGTTTTTCTTCGCAACGTTAGGGCCTTCCATACATACAGGCTCTTGAGAGTGACCACCAACGATCATGTCTAGATCGCCTTCGTTTAGGTAACGAGCAAGTGCGACATCACCCGGAGCATTAACACCACGTTGGCCATTTTCGTAGTGACCCATATGAGTCACAGCAAAGATTAGATCCGGTTTTTCTGTTTCTTTAAGTTCAGCGATTAGCTTCTTCGCTTCTTCTTTAGGATCACGGAAGTCGATGCCTGCGATAAATTCAGGGTTACCAATCTTTTGGGTATCTTCAGTTGTTAAACCAATAACCGCAATCTTGATGCCTTGCTTTTCGAACATCTCGTAAGCTTGGAACTTACGTTCACCTGTCGCTTTATCGTAGATGTTTGCAGATAGCATTGGGAAGTTAGCCCAGTCGATCTGCTTTTGTAATACGTCTAAAGAGTTATCAAACTCGTGGTTACCCAATGCCATGGCATCGTAACCAATTTTGTTCATACCTTTAAAATCAGGTTCTGCGTCCTGAAGGTCTGACTCTGGAACACCCGTGTTGATGTCACCGCCAGATAGAAGCAACACGCTACCGCCTTCTGCTTCAACTTCTGAACGAAGTTGGTCAACTAGCGTTTTACGTGCAGACATGCCGTATTCGCCATATTTATTCTGCCAGAAACGACCATGGTTATCGTTTGTGTGAAGAATCGTTAGCTTGTAAGTTTCGTCTTGGTTCCAATCATGAGCTGATTGAGACGCACACCCAGCTAGAGTAGCTAGGATTGCAGCACTTAGTGCTGTCTTTAGAATAAGGCGTTGCTTCATTGTCATACCTTTGAACTTTTTAGGGGAATCCACTGCTTTTTATAATCTATTGCGACCCCTTTCCTGGAGTTCGAACAATAAGACTTCAACATGACTAATCTTAAATTAACATTCTAGATGTAACACAACGATTTCATATTTATGTCGAATTGGTCACGCATAGGTCAACAGTTAAGTGTAACAAAATTATGAGATTACACTCAAACTTCCCCTGCATCACAAGCAATCGTTTACTTACAAAGTGTGATGAATATCAGTAATTTACTGCAAACAGGACTGACCTCACACTCATATAAGAGTTTCTTAGGTAATAACCCGCCACGTTAACAACTCTTTAAATGAACGGTTTATGTTCGGCTGCTTTTACGAGATTAAAAAAAGCCCAATTCAGAGAACTGGGCTTTCTTAGATCAACTTTGTTAAATAACGTTTCCGTTACTTCACATCCATCTCAATTATTTAATATCAATATGCTCAAAGCCTTTGATAAGGTCATCAAGTGCTTTCATCTGCTTCAAGAACGGCTCTAGTTTGTCTAGAGGTAGCGCAGATGGGCCATCACAACGAGCTTGGTCTGGGTTTGGGTGAGCTTCAATGAACAGACCCGCAATACCCGTAGCAAGACCCGCTTTAGCAAGTTCAACCGTTTGCTCACGACGACCGCCAGATGCAGCACCTGATGGGTCACGCATTTGTAGAGAGTGCGTCACGTCGAAGATGATTGGGCTACCGTTTGAAGACTTCTTCATTACGCCAAAGCCAAGCATATCCACAACAAGGTTATCGTAACCCATGCAAGCGCCACGCTCACAAAGGATGATGTTGTCATTACCGCACTCAGCGAACTTATCAACGATGTTGCCAACTTGATTCGGGCTCATGAACTGAGGCTTCTTCACGTTGATTACTGCGCCAGTCTTAGCCATTGCTTCAACAAGATCAGTTTGACGAGCTAGGAATGCAGGTAGTTGGATTACATCAACCACATCCGCAACAGGCTGAGCTTGAGCTTCTGTGTGGATATCAGTAATGATCTTCACGCCGAAAGTATCTTTCAGCTCTTGGAAGATTTTGAGACCTTCTTCCATTCCTGGACCACGGTATGAATGAACTGAGCTGCGGTTCGCTTTATCAAAAGACGCCTTAAATACGTAAGGGATGCCCAGCTTCTCGGTTACTTTTACATAGTGCTCACAGATCTGCATAGCAAGATCGCGAGATTCAAGAACGTTCATGCCTGCAAATAGCGTAAATGGCTTGTCGTTAGCAATTGGCATATCGCCAATATGAACTGTTTTCTGTTCCATCATATTCTCTCTAAATAATTATTAATTAGTGAACGACCACTGTCTTTTCGTTCATGACGTTCACTTGAGATTTCAGTAACTCAGATGCCGGGTCATCTGGGCATTGGTCGATAAAGTATTGATAATCGGTTGCGGCTACTTGGTGACAGTCTAGCTGCTGATAGATAAAACCGCGGTCACGGATTTCATATGGGTCATCAGGTACAAACGTCAAAGCAAGGTCAGTACACTTCAATGCAAGTGTATAACGCTCTTCTCGCAGCAGTGCACTCTTGAGCAGGGCTAACCACTTACCAATAATTGTTGGGTGGTCGGCGACTTCTAAGTGCTCAGGTTTCACCTTAGCTAATGGGCCATCATGGCCAATTAACCATGCTCGCAGCGTTTGTTCGCCAACATACTCACCGTTATAAGGGTTAATATAGGCTGCAGCTTGCCCGTACCAACTTACTTTAAGTAAGAATTGAGTCGGGAAAGAGACGCCCTCTACAGGAAAGCCTAGCTTGCGACCTAGAAAAAGAAAGATCGCCCCCAGACTCACTGGAATGCCTTTCTTTCTCTCAAGCACTTTATCGATGAACGCGTTTTCCGAAGAGAAATACGCATCTTTATCGCCAGCAAAACCCCATTCATAAAAGAATAGTCGAATAAAAGATTCAAACTTCTGCTGTTCATCGGTTTCATTAACCAAAGCAAACTCGGCGTCTTTTAACAATCTCACCAGCTCTTGCTCTGCCCAACTGTCTTGAGTTTCTGGGTTAATCGCTTTATTTAAGATCAATGCACCTTCAGCTAACTCTAGCTGGTCAAAGTCTTCATCAAAAAATTCGTACATAGATAGTTAACCGAAATAAGGAGATAATTAACCGAAAAATGTTGGTGTCTTGGTCATTGCGATTTTGCCTGCCATCGCTAACCAGCCAAGCGCACCAAAGAAAGAGAATACTCTCAGTAGCTTGTTTTTACCTAGCTTAAGCGCAAAGAAACCTAATGCGATGTAAGCCATAACACAAGTTAGTTTTTCGGTTAACCATGGTGCTGCTGGTGTAAATGGAATAAAGCCAGTGATGAAAATCAAACCAATACCCGATAGCAATAGCAACGAGTCATTGATATGAGGGAAACGCTGCAAGAAAGGATGCTTAAGCTTAGGTGAGTTAGCCATCATAAGAGCGAAACGAATCGAGAGAAGTAGCGCACTTATAGCAATCGTTAATAGGTGAAAATGTTTTAGACCTTCGTACATGGTATTCCTTTATATTTTTATATGTGCTTTCGTTAACACGAGCCTCACAATACCCGTTAATGCTCTGTAGTTCTGCATAAAATCTCTGTATTTCTGCGTTAAATGCATTATCGGGTTAAATGTATTGTCGAGTTAAAGGTATCAATTTAGCAAGTTCATCATCCATTGCTCACAAGACGATTAACAATCACTAACTATGAACAGTAACGACCCAATGTCACTCGGTCATTACCACCGTAATCTTTCTCTGTGACAACATCGAGATAACCGAGCGCCTGCATAATCTCACGAACTGCCAAACCTTGGTCATAGCCGTGTTCAAATGCTAACCAACCTTCATTTTCCAAAAAGCCACGTGCGTTTTCAGAAATGTATCGAATATCTGCAAGCCCTTTCTCTTCAGTAACCAGTGCTGTGATCGGCTCAAAACGCACATCGCCTTGAGACAAATGAGGATCATTCTTCTCAATGTATGGCGGGTTAGAAACAATCAGAGAGAATTTCACAACGCCTTCAGAGCTCAAAGGCTCAAACCAACTACCATGCAAAAAAGTCGCATTGGTGATGTTGAGACGCTGTGCATTCTCTGTCGCAAGCTGCTGCGCTTCAGGGCGAAGATCAATACCCGTCACCTGTCGATTCGGCATCTCAGACGCTAATGCTAACGCGATAGCACCTGTACCTGTCCCTAAATCGAGAATCGCGCCTTGCTTGCCAAAGGTTTTATCCAACGCTACTTCAACCAAACGCTCGGTATCTGGGCGTGGGATTAATGTAGAAGGGGAAACTTTTAACGGCAGTGACCAAAACTCACGCTCACCGATAATGTAAGCCACAGGCTCACCGGTTAAGCGACGTTTTAGAAGGGCATTGAATTCAGACTCTTGCTCAGAGGTGAGATGCTTCTCAGGCCAAGTCAGTAGGTAAGATCTTGGTTTATCTAAGGCGTGACAAAGCAGTACCGCGGCATCAATAGAGGGTGATGTGTTATCACCCTCTTGAAGCTTTACGATTGCTGCTTTTAAAGCACTTTCAACCGTATATGCTGACTGCATACTGGTTAGTTGTTCTCTGCAAGTGCAGCAAGCTGATCGGCTTGGTGCTCTTGAAGTACAGGATCAAGCAAGCTTTGCATGTCACCTTCAAGTACTTCGTTAAGACGGTAAATTGTAAGGTTGATACGGTGATCCGAAACACGGCCTTGTGGGTAGTTGTACGTACGAATACGGTCACTACGGTCACCCGAACCTAGTAGGTTACGACGTGTATCAGAAACCGCTGCCGCGCGGCGCTCTTCTTCTGCTTGAACAATACGAGCAGCAAGAACAGCCATCGCTTTCGCTTTGTTTTTATGCTGAGAACGCTCGTCCTGACACTCTACTACTGTACCCGTTGGTAAGTGAGTAATACGGATTGCTGAATCCGTGGTGTTAACGTGCTGACCACCCGCGCCTGATGCTCGGAAAGTATCAATTTTAAGGTCGCCCGCTTTGATTTCTGGAAGATCCGCTTCTGGGATCTCAGGCATAACCGCAACCGTACATGCTGACGTGTGAACACGGCCTTGAGATTCGGTTTCAGGTACACGTTGTACACGGTGACCGCCTGACTCAAACTTCATGGTGCCGTAAACAGCGTCGCCACTAACCTTAGCGATCATCTCTTTGTAGCCGCCTTGCTCAGAAGCATTGCTGCTCATGATTTCAACACGCCAACCTTTCTTCTCAGCAAACTTAGAGTACATACGGAACAGGTTGCCCGCGAAGATACCTGCTTCATCACCACCCGCACCTGCGCGGATTTCTAGGAAACAGTTACGCTCATCGTTTGGATCTTTTGGAATAAGAAGAATCTGTAGCTCATCAGTCAGACGCTCAATTGCTGCTTTCGCATCTTTGATTTCATCTTGAGCCATTTCACGCATTTCTGCGTCGTCTTCGTTTGCCATCTCTTCAGCAGCTTCTAGATCTTCTTTCGCTTGCTGGTATGACTGGAAGCAAGCTGTCACTTCTTCAAGTTGAGAGTATTCTTTCGAAAGTGCACGGAATTTGTCTTGATTCCCGATTACATCTGGATCACCAAGTAGATGTTGAACTTCTTCATAGCGTTCAACAAGTGTTTCAAGCTTTACTAGAATCGAGGCTTTCATAATGTCTTATCTTGTTGGAGGTCTAATATTATTGAGGGTTTTCTAAGCCCAAACTCTGTCTAATGACCATTAATTTTGCAGGTTCTCCTTGCTCAGCTGCACTTTGAAGTGCGCGCGTTGGAGCATGGATCAATTTGTTTGTGAGCTTATTGCTGAGCTCGAGTAAAACTTTTTCAGGGTCACCGCCAGCGGCAAGCGATTGTAAACTTTTACTTAATAATTCTTCGCGGATTTCGTTAGCCGATTTACGGTAATCTCGAATACTGTCTACCGCTTGTAAAGAGCGCATCCAACTCATGAACGCGGCACTTTCTTCACTGACGATCGCTTCAGCTTGAATCGCTTCAACTTTACGTTGTTCGATATTGCCATCAACAATCGACTGCAAATCATCAACCGAATAAAGGTAGGCATCATTTAGATCACCAACCTGCGATTCCACATCACGTGGAACGGCAATATCAACCAATAACATCGGCTGATGCTTTCTTGTTTTTAGAGCAGTCTCAACCATACCCTTACCGATAATAGGCAATGGACTTGCGGTTGAGCTAATTACGATGTCCGCTCGATGAAGATGATCAGGGATCTCATTCAAGCTGATCACTTCAGCACCAAATTCTTCTGCTAGCCCTAGAGCACGTTCTCGAGTTCGGTTCGCCACAATCATTTTTGTACAGCCATTCGCCGAAAGGTGCTTAGCCACCAGCTCAATGGTTTCACCCGCACCAACCAGTAACACGGTTGAATCTGCGATGGATTCAAAAATATGCTTGGCTAAGGTACAGGCTGCGTAAGCTACAGAAACCGCGCTTCCGCCGATTTCAGTTTCAGTTCGAACACGCTTCGCAACAGAAAATGATTTCTGGAATAGTTTTTCCATTGAAGCATCAACGGATTTGTTCTCTCGCGAGTCCGTATACGCTTGCTTCACCTGACCTAAGATCTGCGGTTCACCCAAGACTAAAGAATCCAAACCACAAGCAACGCGCATTAAGTGTTTAATCGCCGCCTGCTCTTCATGGATATAAAGGCTTGGCTTTAGCTCTTCTGGGCTAACTTGATGGAAAACCGACAACCAATCGATGAGTTTGTTTTTAGCCACGCCTTTAACGTCGCAATACACTTCAGTTCGATTACAGGTAGAAAGTATGACACTTCCATTCACGTGTGCATTTGCGTTAAGTTGCTTGAGTGCCTCAGATAATTTATCTGGACCAAAAGCGACTTTTTCTCGCAATTCAACCGACGCTGTATTGTGATTGATACCTACGGCAAGCAAAGACATGTATCAGAAGTTCTCGATCAGGGAATGGAAACAAGGGGCGAATTTTACTTGATGCATGGCTCTATTTAAAGAGCAAGCGGGATTTGTTTTCCTGAGTTCGTGAATTCAATGCTATAGTTGAAGCGTTTTTTAGATAAATTTGAACAAGTTGTGAGCAAACATGAGCAAGCTTCTCAAAATCGCGTCTCTTATTTTTATGGCCATAACTATGGTGGGTTGCTCGTCTATCCCAGAACAACCAACCAGCGTTGAATGGCAAAGTCATCAAGATCGGCTTTTACAGATAGACAACTATCAAGCCTCAGGCAAGCTCGCTTACATTTCCCCAGAGCAACGTCAAAGCCTAAATTTCATTTGGAAACATTCACCAAATCAAAGTCAATTAAGGCTCACTACTTTTCTCGGTCAAACTGCACTGAACCTAACCATAGATCCATCGGGTGCAAAAGTCGTGACCTATGGCGATCAAGTATTTACTCATGCGAGCGCTTCAGTCTTGGTTGAGCAGCTGACAGGTTTACAGATCCCTATTGATCACCTGCCACAATGGTTCCTTGGCATTCCAGACCAAGCCGATAGCTACCAATTGAACACGACCAACACGCTTGAATCTCTCACCAAACAAGTCAGCAACCAATTATGGACACTGAGTTTTGCTAACTATCGCAATACAGAGATGCCGAATAAGCAACTATCGGGTGAAGACAACACTAAGGTAGAGATAATCCCACTCCCTACTCGATTGTCATTCAAGCAAGACAATAACAAAATCAACATTGTAGTTTCGAAGTGGACACTGAAAAGATGATAACAACGCCAACCCATTGGCCTTCTCCGGCTAAACTGAATTTATTTCTCTATATCACTGGTCGACGTGACAATGGCTATCACGAACTTCAAACTTTATTTCAGTTTGTCGATTTTGGTGATGAACTGACGGTTACCGCAAACTCAGAAACTAGCTCGATAACAATCACACCAGAAATCCCTGGGGTAGCACTTGAAGACAACCTGATCTGGAAAGCCGCTACTGCGCTACAGCAATATACCTCAACCTGTTTCGGTGCCGGTATTGAACTCAAGAAAGTACTGCCTATGGGTGGCGGTATTGGCGGAGGCTCTTCAAATGCAGCAACCGTGTTGGTCGCTCTGAATTATTTATGGCAACTCAACCTGTCAGACGATCAACTCGCCGAGATCGGTTTGAAGCTTGGTGCTGACGTTCCTGTCTTCGTTCGAGGCCACGCCGCCTTTGCTGAAGGGGTTGGAGAACAATTGTCACCAGCTAATCCGGATGAAAAATGGTATCTAGTCGCCAAACCTCAAGTGAGCATAGCAACTGCAGACATATTCAAACATTCAGAATTAACTCGAAATACGCCAAAGCGAGCGCTAGCAACGCTTCTAGAGCAAGAATACGTAAACGATTGCGAAAAAATTGTGCGAATGCTGTACCCAGAGGTTGATAAGCAACTTTCATGGCTGCTACAATACGCGCCGTCGAGATTGACTGGTACAGGTTCGTGCGTTTTTGCTGAATTTAACAGCAAAAAAGAAGCCGAATTGGTGCGAGAACAACTGCCTGACACAGTTTCCGCTTTCGTAGCGAAAGGAAGAAACATTTCTCCTTTAAAAGAAACTCTGGCTGAATACCAATCAGCCCACCCACAATCTATTTAAAACTGGACGCAACCCGAGGTTTCCACCGTGCCTGATATGAAGCTATTTGCTGGTAACGCAACACCTGAACTAGCCCAACGTATTGCTGATCGTCTATACATCTCTCTTGGCGATGCTACTGTAGACCGTTTTTCTGATGGCGAAGTCGCTGTTCAAATCAATGAAAACGTTCGTGGTAGCGATGTATTCCTGATTCAATCAACTTGTGCACCAACCAATGACAACCTTATGGAATTGGTGGTAATGATTGACGCAATGCGCCGTGCTTCTGCTGGCCGTATTACTGCTGTAATCCCTTACTTCGGTTATGCCCGTCAAGATCGTCGTGTACGTTCTGCTCGTGTGCCAATTACTGCAAAAGTTGTTGCAGACTTCCTTTCTAACGTTGGCGTTGACCGCGTTCTTACTATCGACCTACACGCAGAGCAAATCCAAGGCTTCTTCGATGTACCTGTTGATAACATCTTCGGCACTCCAGTTCTTCTAGAAGACATGGCTAACCGTGGCCTAGAAAACCCAGTAGTGGTTTCTCCAGACCTTGGTGGTGTTGTACGTGCTCGTGCAACGGCTAAAGCGCTAGGTGATGTTGACATCGCTATCGTTGATAAGCGTCGTCCACGTGCTAACGTTTCTGAAGTAATGAACCTAATCGGTGATGTTGAAGGTCGTGACTGTGTTATCGTTGATGACATGATCGATACGGGTGGCACACTATGTAAAGCAGCTGAAGCGCTTAAAGAGCGCGGTGCTAAGCGTGTATTCGCTTACGCAACTCACGCTGTTTTCTCTGGTACTGCTGCGAACAACATCAAGAACTCTGTTCTAGACCAAGTTATCGTAACGGATTCTATCTCTCTATCTCCAGAGATGGCTGCGACGGGTAAAGTGACAACACTTAGCCTTTCTCGCATGCTTGCTGAAGCGATTCGTCGTATCAGCAACGAAGAATCAATCTCAGCGATGTTCAACTAATCAAAGCCCAATAGCTTTTTTTACAAAAGCTTGGTTTTAGAAACACGCGAGAGAAAGATATTAAGCACTTCAGTCAATGAAGTGCTTTTTTTATGTCTGAGTAATATTGCACTGCTAGTTATCACAAACAGGAATAATCGCGCAGCTATCAGCTAGCTCGCACCTTTTTCATAAACTGTGATATCATACGGCGCTTTTTGAAATCCCAAGAGAGATCCATACCTTGAGCCAACAAATAAAACTTCTCGTTGGACTGGCTAATCCAGGTCCAGAATACGCCAAAACTCGCCACAACGCGGGCGCTTGGGTAGTTGAAGAATTAGCGCGTGTACATAACGTGACACTAAAGAACGAACCAAAGTTCTTTGGCCTAACGGGTCGTATCATGGTTCACGGTGAAGATCTTCGTTTGCTGATCCCAACGACTTTTATGAACTTGTCAGGCAAAGCAGTTGCAGCCTTAGCAAAGTTCTACCAAATTAAACCAGAAGAGATCATGGTCGCTCACGATGAGTTAGATCTGCCTCCTGGTATTGGAAAGTTTAAAAAAGGTGGTGGTCATGGCGGACATAATGGTCTGAAAGACATCATCAGCAAGCAGGGTAACAATAAAGAATTCTATCGTCTTAGATTAGGCATCGGCCATCCAGGACACAAAGATAAAGTTGCAGGTTATGTATTAGGCAAAGCTCCTCAAAAAGAGCAAGAGTGTATCGAGGCCGTCGTTGACGAATCGGTTCGCAGCCTAGACATCTTATTAAAAGATGGCCTACCAAAAGCACAAAATCGCTTACATACGTTCAAAGCAGAATAAGGTTTATATCATGGGTTTTAAATGTGGCATCGTTGGTCTACCAAACGTTGGTAAGTCAACTCTGTTTAACGCACTGACTAAAGCAGGCATCGAAGCAGCAAACTTTCCATTTTGTACGATCGAACCAAACACAGGTATCGTTCCGGTTCCAGATCTACGCTTAGATGCATTAGCAAAAATTGTTAATCCACAGAAGATCCTTCCAACGACAATGGAATTCGTAGATATCGCGGGCCTAGTTGCTGGCGCATCTAAAGGTGAAGGTCTTGGTAACAAATTCCTAGCTAACATCCGTGAAACTGACGCTATCGGTCACGTTGTACGCTGCTTTGAAAATGAAAACATTGTTCACGTTGCTGGCAAAGTATCTCCAATTGAAGATATCGAAGTGATCAACCTAGAACTTGCACTGGCTGACTTAGACAGCTGTGAGCGTGCAATTCAACGTAACGCGAAGAAAGCGAAAGGCGGCGACAAAGACGCTAAATTCGAAATCACTGTACTAGAAAAGCTACTTCCAGTTCTAACTGAAGGTGGTATGGCACGTACTGTTGAACTTGGCAAAGAAGAAGCGGCAGCAATCGGCTACCTAAACTTCCTAACGCTTAAGCCAACAATGTACATCGCAAACGTTGCAGAAGATGGTTTTGAAAATAACCCATACCTAGACGCTGTTCGTGAATACGCAGAAAACGAAAACAACGTTGTTGTTGCTGTTTGTGCAGCAATCGAATCAGAGCTTTCTGAGCTTGATGACGAAGATCGCGAAGAGTTCCTTGCGGATATGGGTATCGAAGAACCAGGTCTTAACCGAGTGATCCGCTCTGGTTACGAACTACTGACTCTTCAGACTTACTTCACAGCTGGTGTTAAAGAAGTTCGTGCTTGGACAATCCCTGTAGGTGCAACTGCGCCACAAGCAGCGGGTAAGATCCACACAGACTTCGAGAAAGGTTTCATCCGTGCTGAAGTTGTTGGATTCGATCACTTCATCGAATTTAACGGTGAGAGCGGTGCGAAAGACGCAGGTAAATGGCGCCTTGAAGGTAAAGAATACATCGTTAAAGATGGTGACGTTGTTCACTTCCGCTTCAATGTATAATTCTGATTAAACATCTAGAAAAAAGGCCAGTGAATTCACTGGCCTTTTTGTTTTTCCCCTTTCTAAATTGTCCCTCACCAAAAACTTAACTTCCTATATATATCGCCTTTTAGACCTGTTTTTTGTCGACAAATACGCCTCTTTGCCTAAAAAGAAACCGAACAGATGTTTATTCGCGATTTATTCAAAAAAAAAGTTGACGGGTTTCACTCAACTCCGCATAATGCGCCCCGTTCACAGCGAAGCGGCAACGTTTCGAAATGAGCAACAATATGGAAATGGCTACTTAGCTCAGTTGGTTAGAGCACATCACTCATAATGATGGGGTCGCAG
>NZ_JBGONQ010000045.1:0-30943 GCF_041439145.1 Vibrio sp. 1F255
TAATGGCTAAGTCACTAAACAATCGAGGTCGACCTCGTTTACCTTGCTTGAGTTGCTTCCACTGTTGAATCGCTTCCTCATCAATCCAGAATGTCAGTGAACCACGATTGATTAGGGCTTGGTTATATTGTTTCCAGTTAGTTGTTCTGTAGCGAGGCTTTGGCATTGCTCTAAGTATGTGAGTGAACTTAGATGATCTGATCGTAGCTTTAAGCATTAGTTCCCTGATTTAGGAAACAAAGCCCCAAGAATCTCTAAACAATGCCTCTAAATACGCCAACGCGAGCGAGATCAGAATTGAACTGCTTTTAGGTGACCAGGCTTATCTTCAGATATCAGATAATGGCGTTGGTTTTACAGCGCAAGATCTTCTCAAAGGAATGGGGGTTCGCGGTATGCAAGAGCGTGTTCAGGCGCTCGGCGGCAAGATGACCATTAACGCTAATGGCTCATCTTCGGGTACCAATATCAGCGTTACATTACCTAAAGTGTGAGAACGAATATGTTTGGATTTCTGCGCTCAGCTACGTCAAATACTCATGCTCTAACAGATGATGAGGTCAATCAGAGTTATCGCTATTGGCGCCTTCACATCATGATAGGAATGTATGTCGGCTATGCGGGTTTTTACTTCACTCGTAAAACCTTTAATTACGCCGCGCCTGCAATGATCACCGATCTAGGTTTGGACAAAGGCGATATCGGCTTAATTGGCACGCTCTTTTATCTTTCTTATGGCTTATCGAAATTTATCTCAGGCACGATATCGGATCGGTCGAACCCTCGTTACTTCATGGGGCTTGGCCTAATCGCGACTGGTCTGATAAACATCGCGTTTGGCTTTTCGAGTTCGTTAGCGGCTTTTATCTCGCTATGGGTACTGAATGCATGGTTCCAAGGTTGGGGCTGGCCATCGTGTTCCAAGTTATTGACGACTTGGTATTCTCGCTCCGAAAGAGGCTTTCGCTGGGCAATCTGGAATACAGCGCACAACGTTGGTGGAGCGCTTATCCCTATTCTTGTGGGTTATCTAACGCTGCAGTTCAGTTGGCGAGCTGGGTTTATCTGGCCGGGTGTGATTGGTGTTTTTATCGGTCTTATTGTCTGCTGGCGCTTACGTGACAAGCCCACCACCATGGGACTTCCGACGGTAGGGAAGTGGCGCAGTGATCACCTGGAATTAGCGCAAGAGAGCCATGGGCAAGGGTTAAGCTATCGAGAGATCCTGAAAACCTATGTGTTCAGCAATAAGTACATTTGGTTGCTCGCCTTTAGTTATGTGTTGGTTTACATCGTAAGAACGGCAGTTAACGACTGGGGCAATTTATACCTCACCGAAGAACACGATTATAGTTTGATCAACGCCAACGCTGCCTTGTCTCTGTTCGAGATAGGAGGTTTTGTTGGTTCACTTGTTGCTGGGTGGGGATCGGATAGGTTGTTTGGTGGCAACCGCGGTCCAATGAACATCTTGTTTGCGATTGGCATCTTCCTTTCGGTTTCGGCTTTATGGCTTATGCCTTTAACCAACTTTGTGTTTCAAGCGGCTGGGCTATTCTGCGTTGGCTTTTTTGTTTTTGGCCCTCAAATGCTTATTGGCATGGCGGCGGCGGAATGTTCACATAAAGACTCTGCCGGGGCGGCGACAGGTTTTGTTGGCTTGTTTGCTTATATGGGAGCAGCACTTTCTGGTTACCCATTAGCGCTCGTTCTAGAAGCTTACGGCTGGAGTGGGTTCTTCATTACCATCTCTACTTGTGCGGCCGTTATTGGCTTGCTGTTACTGCCTTTCCTACAAGCTCAATCACCTCAGAAAAGTGCAGAAGCTCGCTCTGGTTTTTAAGGAACGATAACAAGATAGTCACTAGTGTTTGTATTCAGATGCTTGTATCGCTGCTGTAATCAGTGCGATACAAGCCGCTATCTTATTCTCAGCGCTTTCTACTCGTGATATTCAAATGTGACTATTTTCACGCTTTTCATCGGTCTCACCTGTTTCTAAGAATTTTTCCTATTGCGTCTAAGACCTCATCTCATGTGGGTTCTAGCTGCTCTCTGTAGTCTTTCTAATTATTTACGTTATTAGAAATCAGCTCTCTGAATTGTGTTCAAAGGGCTCACTACGGAAAACGCCATGTCACTCAGCCACCTCTCAGAACACTCATTTTTCCCAATGGAAAACACCATCCAAAATTATGCATGGGGGAGCATTTCTTCGATACGTGAACTGTTTGGCTTTCAGAATGAGTCACAAGAGCCGCAAGCGGAAGTTTGGATGGGAGCGCATCCAAAAGGTTGCTCAATGGTTAAGCTTGACCAGCACTTGGTGCCTCTCTCTGAGCTGATTAACAAGAATAAACCGGCCTATCTATCAAGCGATATTGCGCAGGAGTTTGGTGAGCTGCCGTTCTTGTTTAAGATCTTGGCAGCAGAAAAAGCGTTGTCTGTTCAGGTTCACCCAAACAAGCGCCAAGCAGAGGTTGGCTTTGCAAGAGAGGAGCAAGCAGGAATCCCTCTGACTGCAGGACATCGTAATTACAAAGACTCTAACCACAAACCTGAATTGGTTTACGCGATCACTGAATATCAAGCAATGAATGGCTTTCGAGAATTCGATGAAATATTAGGGTTGTTCAGAAAGTTGAATTCGAGCGAGCTGGCTGGTTTAGTTGAAGAGTTTGGCAACCACCTTGATTCTCTAGGTTTAGAGGCGTTTTTCCGTGATTTATTAACTCTGGACGACCAACGTAAACACCGAGCATTAGAGCAACTTCTGGCTTACGCAGCCGCTCACCAAGGTCAATCTGAGTTTGCTTTGGTTACTGAGCTTAGCCACCAGTACCCGAATGATATCGGTTTGTTTTGCGTTCTGCTGCTTAACTTGATCGCACTACGGCCGGGTGAAGCGATGTATTTGAATGCAAACACTCCGCACGCATACATCAAGGGGACTGGGCTCGAGATTATGGCCAATTCAGACAATGTGCTGCGAGCTGGCTTAACGCCAAAACACATTGATGTCGCTGAGTTGGTTGCCTGCACAGAGTTTACACCAATCCCGTTCGAACGCTTGTTGTTAGCACCTTCAAAGTTAGGTCAATGTGATCGCTATGATATCCCAGTTAGTGACTTTGATTTCAATATTTTTCATCGCCCTCAGCAAGAAGAAGTGATCACAAGCGGTGCTGAAATTTTGATGGCAATAGATGATGATTTAACGCTAGTGAGCCAAAGAGGTGAGCACTTAACCCTTACGAAAGGGCAATCGGTATTTATCCCGGCTTATATTGGTCATTATGTACTGAGCAGTAATGGGCGAGTGGCTAGGGCGTTTAATTAGAGATGGTGTTTGTGGTATAGATTGAGCTCCATCCCCACAAAATCATCATCTCCTTCATCAACAACGTGATAGCCAAGCGATTGATAAAAGTTAATAGCACGAGCATTACTTTTAAAACTCGATAGAGTGACTTGACTAAGTTGCTCTGCCATAGCTTTTTTATGTATGAGAGTCATGACTTGCTTGCCAAGCGAACGACCTTGGTACTGGGGGAAAATGATCAGCAAATGAATATGGTATGCGTTGTCATAAGGTTTAAAGCAGGCGAGCCCCACTCTTTTATTTTCGCGATATACCCAATGAAACCAAGATGGATGGTATTCGTTTAAAAGTCGTTGACGTTGAAAGTCGTCATCCCAGCCGAAAACGCTATCTACGTGTATGAAGATACCTTGTTTAACACACGCAAACAGTTCATCGAATTCAGAATTTGAAGCGAGTTGGCGTTGTATGTTCTCTTCTTTCATTGCCACTTTTACCGCTTCCTTATCAAACGCCTTTGAATAAGCAAACAGTAACATAATTGAAGAAGCCGAATTAGCTTAGATTTGCGAAGTGATGAAACCAAAAAGCCATGCGTGATGCATGGCTAAGAATAAAGTCTTGGATTGATTTTTCTATACGATCTTAAGCGCGTGATGGCGCGTGAGCTGTTTGTGTAGCGAGTCTTTGAGCTCCATGCGTTCTACTTTGAGGTTGTGCATGCTGTCGTCATCGATAGGGCTGCCAGAGATTTCTAGCTGACGGATGTCGTAGTCGAGTTGGTGGTATTTCTGCATGTCTGCTTTGAATTTTTCGTCGTCGTGGTTGAGCTGAACAATGTCTAATTTAAGATCTGGGAAATCTAAGATAAAGGCATGGTTTTCATTGAGCATTGGCACTTCCTCTCTAGTCGAATTATTAACAGTATAGAAGTAATTTTTCGAAAGAAATGTGGTTCAAAACACAAAGCCGTAAAGCGATCAAAAAAGGGCGTAAACTCGTAGGATTATCCTCGAACTTGCGCCCTTTTGTATGTATATAGCTAACTATTTATAGTTATATGTTTAGAACTATAAGAGTTTAAAGCAGAAAGTTTACTTTGCTTTCTTACCAGAGCGTTGCTGCTCTTTGTGTGCAAGCTTCTCTTTTTTGCGTTGCTCGATAAGGTGAGCAGCTTCGCCGCCTACGTGGGTTTCGCCACGAGCATTCGACAGTTGAACTTGCTTTTCACGTTCACGGAAACGGGCTTTCTGCTCGTCGCTGTGCTTATCAATACACTTAGGGCAGCTTACGCCTTTCTCGAAGTGTTTAGAGGCTTTGTCTTCGTCAGTGATTGGCAGGCGACACGCGTTACACACATCGTAACCGCTCTTTTCTAGCTGGTGGTTTACTGCAACTCGACCATCAAATACGTAGCAGTCGCCTTCCCACATACTCTCTTCTTCAGGTACCTCTTCTAGGTACTTAAGAATGCCGCCTTCAAGGTGATAAACCTCATCAAAGCCTTGTTCTTTCATGTAGGCTGTTGATTTTTCGCAACGAATACCGCCAGTACAGAACATCGCAACTTTCTTGTGCTTCTTAGGATCAAGGTTGTCTTCAACGTACTGAGGGAATTCACGGAAGGTTTCTGTGTTTGGGTTTACAGCATTTTTGAAGGTGCCGATGTCCACTTCGTAGTCGTTACGAGTATCAACCAGAATCACATCAGGATCAGAGATCAATGCGTTCCATTCGTTTGGTTTCACGTAAGTGCCGACAACGTGGCGTGGGTCGATGCCCTCAACGCCCATGGTTACGATCTCTTTCTTAAGCTTAACCTTGGTGCGGTTGAATGGTTGTTCTTCGTTGAACGACTCTTTGTAAACAACATCAGCCAAGCGAGAATCTTGTTTGAACCATTGAAGAAGGGCGTCGATAGATTCGCGCTTACCTGCAACGGTACCGTTGATGCCTTCACTCGCAAGTAACAAAGTACCGCGGATTTGGTTGGCTTCTAACACGTCGGTTAGTGGCTGGCGAATTTCTTGGTAATCATCAAGTGCTACGAATTTATACAGAGCACATACAACATATTGAGACATGGTTTTTCCTTTCTGCGAGCTGGAACGTAAATCCAGAGCGGTTGCCTGTTTTGATCAGAACTGAGTATTTCAACTTAGTTCTGTCTTGTTGGCTTATTAAAATCAGGCGCAGTATAACCAAGGCGGTGCGGGACAAAAACCAACCAAACGTAGGGCTATATAACGCCTTTTTTATTGTGGATTTATGGTTTGAGGAACGAAAAAGCCCTGCTGTACAAATACAGCAGGGCTTGGTGTTGAATCTGTCTTACTTAATCAGCGATTACGCTTGGTTAAGTACTTCCGCTAAGCGTTTCACCGCTTCAGTCAGCTCTTCTGGTTTAGCGTTAGTGAAGTTTAAGCGCAGTGCAGCTTTTGCTTCATCAGCCTTTGGATAAAATACTGGGCTTGGTACAACCGCCACACCATTCGATAATAGAGTTTTAGCCAATTCGAAGGTGTCGCACTCTGGGATCTCAACCCAAATGAACATCCCGCCATCGACGGCTTTTAACACGCAATCTGCAGGCAGTTGTTTCTCTAGCTCTGAGAACAGCACTTCATAACGAGACTTGTACAGGGTGCGAATGTTCTCCATGTGTACGCCAAAGTCTTCATGTTTTAGAAGACCAACAAGCAGTGCTTGCATGGGTACACTTGAGTGTAAGTCAGCGCCTTGCTTCACTTTGATCAGTGGTTCAAGGTAGCTGCGTTTACCTGTTACCGCGCCAATACGTAGACCTGGCGATGCAATCTTAGAGAATGAACGAAGAACGATAGAGTTATCAGGGCAGAACGAAGAAACCAACGGCAGCTCTGTGCCTGTGAAACGTAGCTCACGGTATGGCGCATCTTCAATGAATGCCACGTTGTATTTGATACACAGCTCAGCCACTTTTTGACGAGTTTCTGTTGCCCAGCACACACCGGTTGGGTTGTGAAAATCAGGCACCGCGTAGAACATTTTTGGCGCTTGCTGTGCAAAGCATGTTTCCAATTCATCTAGATTCGGCCCAAATTCGGTTTGAGACACGGTCGCAATGTTTGCTTGAACTAGGCCAAACACCTGCATCGCACCTAAGTAGCTTGGCGCTTCCATCACAACCACATCACCTGGATCGACATACGCACGCGCAATCAAATCCAAACCTTGCTGAGAGCCAGTACAAATCATTACCGTGTGTGACTCTGGCAATTGGTAGCTTTGTGTTAGGTGGTCAAGCAACGGGCCGTAACCGGCAGTAGAGCCGTATTGGAAAACTTCAGGCATGTTCGCTAGGTTTTCTAGCGTTGGCTTCATTAAATCGATTGGGAATGTTTTCTCGTCCGGTAAACCGCCGGCCAATGAGATGACATTTGGATCACTTGCGGCTGCGAGGATCTCTCGAATGTATGAAGATTGAATCTGTTGTAATGACTGTGCGATTTCCATGTGTTGTGTCTCGTCGTTTATCGTTTTTATTCTATCGCTTGATATTACACGGCAATTGTAAAAACTAGCGTGTCCGTTTATGCTCTTAAACATGTCCATTTATGCTATTTAAACGATGTCACGTCAACACATATCGCGAATCAATGATGTCCTGTTCCATATTCACCAAGACATCAGTCAGCCTTTGTCTGCCAAAGAGTTATCTGAGATAGCGGCCTATTCAGAACAGCACTTTCATCGCACCTTTAAAAGCGTGGTCGGGGAGTCGTTGCATCAATATATCCGACGCACTCGAATGGAGTATGCAGCCAACCAATTGATGTTTGATACCAGCTCGTCAGTGGTCGAGATCGCCCATAAATGTGGCTTTAGCTCGGTGTCTTCGTTTAGTCGAGCATTTAAAGCGACCTTTAATATGTCTCCGGGCGAGTGGCGTAAACACGATTTACAAGTAGCAGAAAAACCCTATTTGAAAGATCCCGAAGTGGCGGCGGGCTATTTGAATGTGGCGCAGCGAGTATTGCCCGAACCCAAGATCGTTGAAGTGCCTGAACGCATGGCGGCCTATGTTCGACATACGGGTTATAACCGCTCTATTCGCAATGCGTGGTTGATATTGAAAGCGTGGGCGAATTCCGAACAGCGTGATTTTTCGAGCCAATTTGGTTTGCATCACTCAAACCCTGCTTGGGTTGAAATGGATCAGTGTCGTTATGTCGCGTGTATCGCGATTGATGAGCCGATTAAGTATCGTAGCGTAGTTAATCAGATGGTGATTCCGGGCGGCTTACACGCTGTGTTTCGACTAAATGGCCGCTATGGAGAACTGCTACCACAGATCAGTATGGTGTTAGAAAAGTGGCTACCCACATCTGGTTTCAAACAGCGCTCGACTCCCGCGTATGTGCATTATCATCAGAATCATTTTCTCAACACCGATGAAGTGTTCGAACTCGATTTCTACCTTCCCGTGAGCTTTTACTAATCGATGGTTGTGCTGTTTTGTTGAACCAGACTTTGATCTTTTGTTGAGACAAATTAGCACAACCAATAGCAGCTAACGATTTTATGCAGTTGGCCTAAGATAAAGATGCTTTGTTGATAATCTACTCTAAGTAAATGATGACAACGTACGGATTAAACGATAGCATTTCGTTCTAATTGCAAATAGTTCTTAATATCACTCGATAGAATATGACCATTACCCACAAAGATTATCTGAAAATCGCTTTCCCTTTCATCATCTCAACGGTGACACAACCTCTGTTAGGTGCTGTGGATACCGCTGTTATTGGCCAACTTGGTATTGCTGAATTGATTGGTGGCGTAGCGATCGGCACCATCATTATGAACACCATGTATTGGTTGTTTGGTTTTTTCCGTGTCAGTACCACGGGCCAAAGTGCGATGGCACTGGGTAAGGGAAACCGCACTGATTTGGCGGGTAGCTTGATGCGTCCGTTTGTGCTGTCTGGTTTAGTGGGTTTGATCTTTATCTTGATACAACCACTCATCTGGCAAGGCGCAATGTGGGTGATAGAGCCTGAAGCCAATGTAGCCGAGCACGCGCATATCTACTTCAGTATTTTGATTTATGGCGCGCCTTTCGTGTTGCTTAACTACACCATTATTGGTTGGTTAATGGGACAGGCGAAAGCCAAAGACGTTCTTTATACACAAGTGTTTGGTAATGTGTTGAACATTGTCTTGGATGCGGTGTTTGTACTTTATTTCGATTTGGGTGTCGCAGGTGTGGCTTACGCAAGTTTGATTGCACAAGTTACCACCTTTGCGATTGGTGTGACCTTGGTGATGAAGACCAGCAATATCTCGGTCTCTGAGTTCCTGCAAGGCTCGAAGATGACCAAGAAAGACCTATCGACAATCATCTCTTCGAATACTGATCTATTGCTTCGCACCATTTGTATCTTGGTGTTCTTCAACATGATGGCGCGTACCGGCTCTAAACTGGGTACCGATGTTCTAGCGGCTAACGCGATCTTGATGCAGGTGACTTTCATAGTCAGTTACATGTTTGACGGCATTGCCAACGCATCAAGTGTATTTGCGGGTAAAGCGGTGGGACAGAAGAATCCTTCAATGTTGGATCGAGTATTAAGGCTTAACTTCCAATGGACGGCAGGTTTCATTGCTGCGCTGACGCTTTTAACCCTGATATTCAAAGACATGATTGTTTTCTTGTTTACCGATATTCCAGCGCTGGTCACGCTGTACCAAGAGATGGCCCCGTGGCTGATTGTGTTCCCGCTAGTGGCTGGCTTTGGCTTAACGGTTTACGGCATCTTTACCGGAACGGGAACCACGCGTCCGGTTAGAGACTCTAGCATAGCTACTTTGTTGGTTTTCTTAGCGGTACAGGCATTATCAATCGATATGTGGGGCAATCATGGCTTGTGGTTGGCGTTTACTCTGTTCTATCTTGGGCGTATTGCGTTCCTGTATCCGTTCATCGCACAAGTTAAGCAGAAGTGTTACCCAGTCGAAGATACCGCTCATGGTGCCATTAACTAAGTAACCTAATCACCACCTGTAATATTTTATGAAAGCGCTTTACTATTTTTACACGATAAATTTAGTGAGTGCTTTTTTGTATCGGTAAAAATCACCTCGAAGGGTCAACACGCCCTAATGAAAATTGGTCAATCAAACAGCAAATAAAGTGCGATGCAGTTCAATGTTCTCTTTTCATCATGTCGGCTAAATGATAGAGTTGTTATGTTATAACATCTATCTGTGAGTATCTGCGTGAACACCCCACTTTTGTCTGTTGACCACCTAACGATCAAAACCTCTTCGAGAACCCTTTTCCAAGATATCCACTTCGATGTTTATCGAGGTGAGCTGTTGGCGATCATGGGACCGTCAGGCATTGGTAAGTCGATGCTTTCACGTGCGATTGCGGGTTTTCTGCCAGAAACGGTCGAGGTTGAAGGTCATATTTCTCTGTCTGGTGAAGCGGTATGTGGTTTGCCTATGCTGCAAAGAACCGCAGCACAACGACCTGCGGTTATCTTCCAAGATGCCCTTCAAGCATTAAATCCTCTGGTTTCAATCGAAGGTCAACTTAGTTTGGCATTGACGGGGACTCGCACTAAGCCCAAATCACAAGACAAAATCAAACTCACCGAATTGCTAGTACAACTTGGTTTCCCTAATCCTGAAACTATCTTGCCGTTATACCCGAGCCAAATTTCGGGCGGGCAACGCCAACGTGTTTGTATTGCGATTGGCTTGCTGAGTAACGCCGATATTATCATCGCCGATGAACCAACCAGTGCGTTAGATCCCGTGACAGAGCAAGAGATACTTAAGCTGATTCGACACAATGTTAAACAGCGTCAAATTGGTGGTTTACTCATCACCCATGACCTGCATAGCGCGTTGACGTGTGACAAGTTGTTGGTCATCGATGATGGCGGTGTGGTGGCTTATGGTGCTCCGAAACATGCACTTGAATCGAGCTCTCACGCTTTCTGCTGTTCATTGAGAGACTTAATCGAATGAGCTCGACCTTACCACTAAACTCAGAAGCCTCGTCATTAATGCCAGTGACTGATTCAGAAACACAAGCATCGACAGAGATTACGTTCGACAATGTGAGTGTTCACTACTATTCCGTACCAAGTTGGTTGGGTGGAAAGGCGTTTAAAGCGCTACAGAACATTGACCTTAAGGTTGAAGACAAAAGCTTAGCGATTGTTGGGCGTTCTGGTGCGGGGAAATCAACGTTGATTGAACTGCTATTTGGCCTTAAAGCGCCAACCGTTGGTCAAATAAACTTGTTCGGTTATTCGCTCCCAATTCGCGATAGCAAAGCGCAAGCAACGGTGTGTCGCTTGATTCAATTGGTGCCTCAAGAGCCCCACACTAGCCTCAACCCTTACTATACCGTTCGACAGATCTTAGCCGAACCTCTAAGTAACTTAGATGTTTCGGGTAATCATGAAGCCATCATTGAAGAGGCGCTTTCAGACGTTGGATTGCCTGCCAGTTTGCTCTTACTGAAACCTAATCAGCTTTCTACAGGTCAAGCTCAACGTGTGGCTATTGCTCGGGCTCTTGTCGTTAGACCCGCAGTGCTGGTGGCCGATGAACCTACTGCCAGCCTTGACCCAGTGAATCGCCAAAGGTTGTTGGACTTGGTTAATTCATTAAAAAAGAAGCGCGATATGCGCCTTATTTTGGTTACTCACGATTTAGGTGCCGCAAAAGCCCTTTGTGAAGAAATACTGGTACTCGACCATGGTGAAATGGTGGAGCACGGACCGACCGATCAAGTGATGAATAAACCTGCTCATCCTGCGACTCAGATGCTGATCGAGTCTCAGCCTCTTTCGAAATCTACTTGTTAAACACAACCTTATTTATTAAAAAAATACAGCTACAGAGAAAAAATAATTATGCGTTTTAATTCAATCAAACTGGCTTGCACGCTTGCGTTGGCTCTGCCTTTGACGGGCTGTTTTGACTCTCAACCAGGGTCTAGCGATGCCGCAGTAAAATCTGAAATTCGAGTTGCGATGATGCAACCACCAAGAACGGGTTTATCGCCACTTTCTGATGACGCTTTTAAGTTATCTCGTTGGAGCACAGCAGAAACTCTGGTTAACCTGAGCCCAACCTCAGAAGCAGAACCTATGCTAGCAACGGATTGGAAACATCTTGATCCTCTGACTTGGCAGTTCACGATTCGCCAAGGCGTTAAATTCCATGACGGTTCGACATTAACGGCAAACTCTGTAGTGAACTCTCTACAAAAAGCGCTTGAAGCAGCACCTAAGCCGCGCATCCTAGATGGAGTAGAGCTAGAAGTGAAAGCGATGGACAACTACCGTGTAGAGATTAAAACCAGCTTTGATGACCCTCTTCTACCAAGCCGTTTATCAAGCCCTCAATTAGCGATCCTAGCAGCAAGTGCTTATCAAGAAGATGGTCGTGTTAGTCCAATTGGCGCAGGTACTGGCCCGTTTGAGCTGACTGAAATCAACGGCACAACCAGCGCGAAACTGAAACGTTTTGACGGCTACTGGGGCGAAAAAGCGCAAGTAGAATCTGTAATTGCAGAATACGTTCCTAATGGTTTTGCTCGTGCTGCAGCACTGAGAACCGGCACGGCTGACGTCGTTGAAGCGGTACCCGTTTCACAAATCGCGACCATTGATCCGAACCTACTTTACGAAGTGGCAATGCCTCGTACTAATACGCTTTACCTGAACAACAAGTCAGGCGTATTTAGCGATATTGAACTGCGTAAGGTAGCGGCAGCTGCAGTAGACCGTGAGCAGATCGTGAATACTGTTTATGAAAACCACGCGGATATCGCGCAAGGCCTATTAGGTCCTGCACTTGCTTGGGCTGAACCAATTCGACCTGAAGGTCAGGCAGTTGACAAAACGCTAAAAGCGAACGGCGAAAGCATTGTTATTGGTACCTTTACCGACCGTGCAGAGCTTCCAGAAGTGGCAGCGCTACTGAAGCAACAACTTGAAGCGGCTGGTTTCAAGGTTGAGCTGGATATTCGTGAATATGCTCAGATCGAGAACGATGCGCTATCTGGTAAGTTTGACGCGTTTATCCTTTCTCGTGCAACGGTTCTAGATTCGGGTGACCCAGTGGCTTACATGATGAGCGACTTTGGTTGTAAGGGTTCATTCAACCTTGGCCAGTTCTGTTCTCAAGAGGTAGATAAAGCACTGAATCACGCTGACCTACAACCGCTAGGTGCGCTGCGTCATCAAGCGATCATCGAAGCTGAACAAAAAATCCTTAACGATTTCGCGGCTATCCCGCTGCTTCACGAACGTGTGATTCAAGGTGAAAGTGAGCGTGTAAGCAATGTCGTTCGTGACCCAAGTGAACGTCGCTTGGTTGACCAAACTACACAGGTCAAAAAAGCGACACAAGTTAACCCGGCAACACAGGCTAACTAAATAAATGTTATCTGCTGAGACTCTGCGTCGAACTCTATTTATCTTGACGCCTTGGCTATCAAGAATCGCCTCACTGATTGTGGTGGTGATTCTTGTTGGTTTGATGCCTGACATTGCAGGCATCGATCCAAGCCAATCTATTCTGCGGGCTAGGGCGGGGCAACAACACCTGCTTACGCCTGAAGCTTTAGCGGCGGTACGCGCTGATCTTCAGCTTGACCGTTCAGCTATTGAGCGCCTGCTCGACTGGGTAGGAAGTGCTTTTTCAGGTGATCTAGGTGAATCATGGATTGATGGTTCCTCGGTTGCATTAAGCATTCAAAAAACAGCATCTACGTCTCTGTTTTTGATGTCTAGCGCATTGGTGATGACTTTCGTACTGTGTGGTGCAGGCCTGCTTGCCACCTTACGCAGTTGGAAGAAGGGCAAGCTGGGGCAGAGCTACAGCAGTTTAAGTACGGTATTAATATCGTTGCCAGAGTACGTAGTGGCCTCGGTATTAATACTGGTGTTCTCTATCTGGTTAGGTTGGCTGCCGCCGTATGGTTGGCAAGGTTGGCAAGACATCTGGCTACCGAGCTTAGCGCTCGCACTGCCTGCAAGTGGCTTGTTTAGTCGTCTACTCAGAGACAGTTTACAACGCGTTCTCAATGAACCTTGGGTGATCACTTGGCTCAGTGCCAACGTTCATTCCAATCAAATTATTCGCTTTGCGCTGAAAAGAGCGCTGAGCAGTCTGATCCCGCAAATCGCGATGATCGTGATTGGCTTAACTGGTGGCGCAGTCGCGGTTGAGCTTATCTTCTCGATCCCTGGTATCGGGCGCATGATTCTTGGTGCAGCCAAGGCGCAAGACTTACCAACGCTGCAAGGCGGCTTATTGGTGTTGCTGCTATTTTCAATTGCCGTGAGCAGCATGAGCTTGTTTGTTCAGCAATTGATTCTTGGCCACAGCCTGAAAAGCGGCAAGCTCATCAGTAGCCACTCTTCGTTTCGTTTTACCCAGAACCGCGCAAAGCGTGTCACTGCTTTTGCGATCTTCTCTTTCCTAATTGCTATCGTTGTATGGGCTGCATTCCGAGACCCATACACTAGCCAATTCGCACGCTTGGCATCACCGAGTTGGCAAGCACCTTTGGGCGCAGATGGCATTGGTCGAGACCTACTGGCGAGAATTGGTTCTGGTATGATTGCGACCTTCCAAGCCGGCATATTGGCAACGTTCTTGAGCTTGGTGACGGGCATCATCATGGGTTTCAACACCCGCTTTAGCCAAGGCCTTATCGAGATCACTAAGGGTATCCCATACATCATTGCAGGCTTGCTTGTTGCAGGCTTAACGGGGATGAATCCGAACAGCGCATTAATCGCGATTGTATTGGTGTCGTGGGCGCCGCTAGCTGCACACTGCTCAAGCTTGATCGTAGAAGCCAAGGCTCAACCTTATACACACCTCGCGCCACTATGGGGCACCAGTAAGCTTAGAATCTTCCGTTTCTACTTGCTTCCGTATGTGTTGCCACCGTTGTTAAGACACGCGATGTTGAGGCTACCGGTTATCACTCTAAGTCTGACCTCGCTGAGCTTCATCGGATTAGGGGCAAAGCCACCAACACCTGAATGGGGTTTGATGATCGCAGAGAACCTTCCATACATTGAGCGCGCGCCATTAGCAGTCATGGGGCCAATTGTTGGGCTGATCTTGTTGGGTGCAGCCATTAACTTGATGTTTGATGACTAACGTAAAGATCCGGTCGCTGAGGTTTCTAAATTGACGATCCGATTGGGTATTCGATTTAGCATTTATGTTGTAACCTTAGCCCTGCTTTTTAGAGACGCTTTTTGATCGGCTCGAAAGTTAAACAGGCCCTAGTTAAGTGTAAAGGATTCAACATGTATCTCGTTTTGTATTGCCACAATATTGGTATGACCGACTTTTCTTTCTTTGAGACGGAAGATTTCGATAAGGAAGATGGCTATATCGTGCGAGGCAAATGGCCGAACGAGAAAGCGTTCCGTGATTACTTAACCAAAGAGTTTGGTGACATGAACGAGTTCCAAGTGATCGACTTAATCGCCAAAGGCGCAGAAGCAGAACACTACTCGCCAGAAGAGTTGGTGCGCTTAGCTCAGTAGCCGCTAGCTCAGCAATATCTAGCTCGGTAATACGTTTTAAATCGAATAAACAAATGGCAGCCTGATTGGGCTGCCATTTTTCGTTTTAAGCTAGAGCACGTTGCTCGCAGTATGAGTGGATCTACTGCGCCACTTCGTCCACCAAGTACAAGATTGATTGATACGGAATGCCACTGTGGTGTGATAAACCGATCTCACAGGTTCGGCTGTTACTAAAGCCACGAGTGCAGTTGCTCGGCACTTGTTCCTTGAGTGGGTGTACCGCCGCCTCATTCAGCTCTGGTGTAGTGAAGCCTTTGTCACCTGCCCAACCACAACATTGAATATGCTCTGGAACAATCACCTCTTCGGTACACGCTTTAGCAAGGTTTAACATCGCGCCTTCTAAGCCCATTCGACGAGAGCTACACGTGACATGCAGCATCACGGTTTCTTGTAGCGGCTCAAGCGTCAGATGTTCAAGCAAATATTGATTCACAAACCCTGTTGGCTCTAACACCTCTAATGGCTTGGTGAACTGTTCAATACTGCGTTTAGCACATGGGCTGGTATCCATCAATATTGGGTATTCACCCTGACGACTGGCTTGCCATAGCACTTCTTCCAACTGCTGAGCCTTCGACTGTGCTAAGTCGGTCATTCCTTTGCTGTCGTAAGGCATACCACAGCATTGGTCATCTAGCTTCTTCGGTAGAATTACCTCGAATCCTGCCTTGTTGAGCAAAGACATGGTCACTTCAGTAAGAGGACGTTGGTCGCCCGCATCGCTTTGTTGCCCCATGGTTCGACTGGCACAGGAAGGGAGGTAAACCACCTTCTTATGATTGCTTGAAGATTCTGCCGTCACGGGTGATGAGGCAAGCGAGTGACTGTTGGACTGCGGCATCTCTGGCATCCAAACAGGCGTTGCGCCTTTGGTCACTGAGCGCAGGCCATTGGTAAGCTTACCGACCGTGTTTGCCCCCAAGACCTTACTCGCTACTTGATTGGTTTTGAGGCCTGCTTTGGTCAGCTTCGTGGTGGTCGAGAAATGATCCGCTGTCCACTTAGCGATTGGTGTGAACTTCTCATACTTGGCAACACGAAGCTTCTTCACTAAGTCACCCGTATTAATGCCTACCGGACAGCGCTCAGCACACAGGCCTGTTGCCGCGCAGGTATCAATGCCTTGGTATTCGAAGGTTTTCTCTAGTTCACTGGCTTCTATCTCTTCACCTGCTTCTCGGCGGCGTTGCAGTTCTCGGTACAACACAATACGTTGGCGAGGTGACAAGGTCAGTGTGCGAGAAGGGCAAACAGGTTCACAGAAGCCACACTCAATACAGCGGTCGACTAGATCATCGGCAGCAGGCATCGGCTTCAGGTCTGTGATGTGGGAGTTTGGATTGTCGTTGATGATAACGCCGGGGTTAAGCAGCCTTTCTGGGTCAAACAGCGCTTTGATCTGTTGCATCAAGGCATAGCCATCTTTGCCCCATTCCAATTCCACATAAGGTGCCATGTTTCGGCCCGTGCCGTGTTCCGCTTTCAGTGAACCTTGATACTTCACTGCAACTAGCTCGGCAACGTCATCCATGAAACCGCCGTAACGGTCGATCTCTTCTTGGCTGTCGAAGCCTTGGGTAAACACAAAATGAAGGTTGCCTTCGAGTGCATGGCCGAAAATGATCGCTTCGCTGTAGTCGTATTTATCGAACAACTCTTGCAGCTCTCGAATACCGTTAGCCAGGTTTTCAACAGGGAAAGCCACGTCTTCGATGATAACGGTTGTGCCAACTTCACGCACGGCCCCAACTGCTGGGAACATGCCTTTTCGAATGCCCCACAGGGTTGCAACAGTCTTTGGATCGGACGTAAAAGGGACCGATTCAACAATCGTGTAATCAGCCAATGCATCCAAAATTGATTTACATTGTAAATCTAAGTCCTGCTGGGAGCTGGCGTGTGATTCCACCAAAATAGCCGCCGCTTCTAAATCTAGGTTTGGCATAAACGCAGGCATACCCGGTTTATCCGCGACAGAACGTAGCGCCCTGCCGTCCATCAACTCAACGGCTGCAACCGGAGTTTTGGATAATGTAGTTACGGCTTTACTTGCTTGCTCGATGTCGGCAAACACCAATAGCGCTGAAGCTTTGTTCGGGTGTTCAATCACCGTGTTGTAAGTGATCTCGGCTATGAAGCCTAGTGTGCCTTCTGAGCCAATCATCAGGTGTTTTATGATCTCAATTGGGTCGTGGTAATCGACCAATGCATTGAGCGCGTAGCCGGTGGTGTTTTTAAGACGGTACTTGTGGCGGATTCTGTCTGCCAGTTCTTGATTTGAGCTAGTCTGTCTGTGTAAATCAATAATGCCTTCAAACAACGTTTTGTGTGATTGCTTGAAAGCTTCAACGCTGGCGTTATCTGCCGTATCAAGCAGGGAACCATCACTCAATACGATTTTCATGCTCTCGACGGTGCGATAGGAGTTTTGCGCAGTACCACAACACATACCGCTGGCGTTGTTCGCGGCAATACCGCCAATTTTACAGGTGTTGATAGAGGCTGGGTCTGGGCCGATTTTACGTTGGAAAGGGGCGAGGTATTTGTTGGCATCTGCGCCAATTACACCGGGCTGAAGAATGATTTGATTGCCGTTGTCGACAATTTCATGGCCACGCCAGTCGTCGGTCAGTGTGATGAGTACCGAGTCTGAAACCGCTTGCCCTGAAAGGCTGGTGCCCGCGGCGCGAAAGGTAAAATGAATACCGAGTTCGCGACAGCTTTGAATGGTGAATATGACTTCGTCTAAGTTCTTGAGCCTTAGAACCATTTTCGGCACCAAGCGATAGAAACTCGCATCGGTGCCGTAAGCCAATCGCTTTGCCTCTTGCGTGACAATGCGTTCTGTTTCTATTTTTTGAGCCAGTATCGCTTCAAGCTGCTGATAAGCTTGTGCGTCTATTACTCGCTCATGGGATGTGTTTGTCTCCATCTTTGCTTCCTTGTGCTTCTTATTTGGCACTGATTTGCTTTTTTGTATTTTTATTTTATTTTCCAGTGCTTAAACGGTGTCACAACGGTAGTGGAATTGCTGTGACACCGATTGAACTTCAGCCTAAGTAGACCAAAGCATGAGTCTGAATCGTGGAGATTTAATCTAACCCCACCAAAGATTCACGAGTTAAGTCTTTGATTGTCCTCGCGCCTGTTAATGTCATCGCAACGCGCATCTCTTTGTCGTAAAGGTCGAGTAGATTCTCAACGCCGGCTTGTCCTTGCGCTGCTAATGCGTAAACGAAAGAACGGCCAAGCAAGGTGCAGTCTGCGCCCAATGCCATCATTCGAACCACATCTAAGCCAGTACGAATGCCAGAGTCGACCAGAATTTTGGTGTCGCCTTTAACTGCATCAGCAATCGAAGGCAGCGCTTTGGCACTTGATAGAACGCCGTCAAGCTGGCGGCCGCCGTGGTTTGAAACCACAATGCCGTCTGCGCCAAATCTCACCGCATCCTTTGCATCTTCTTCATCAAGAATGCCCTTGATGACCATTGGACCGTCCCAGAAATCACGAATCCACTCTAGATCTTTCCATGAAATCGACGGGTCGAAGTTATCACCTAACCAACCGATGTAGTCTTCCAGCTTGGTAGGAGAACCACGATAAGTAGAGATGTTGCCTAGGTCGTGTGGTTTACCCAGTAAGCCGACATCAACTGCCCAGCTAGGATGACGCATAGATTGGAATACGCGGCGTACTGCTGCATTTGGACCACTCATTCCTGAGTGCATGTCACGGTAGCGAGCGCCGGGTACGGGCATATCCACGGTGAAGACCAGTGTTGTGACGCCAGCGGCTTTAGCGCGTTCAAGAACGTTCTTCATGAAGCCACGGTCTTTTAACACGTAAAGTTGGAACCACATTGGGCGTTCAATCTTAGGTGCAACTTCTTCAATCGGACATACCGACACGGTCGACATGGTAAAAGGGATGCCTTTGTTGTCGGCGGCTTTTGCTGCTTGTACTTCACCGCGTCTTGCGTACATACCCGTTAAACCAACAGGCGCCAGTGCGATTGGCATCGCTAGCTTCTCGCCAAATAGTTCGGTTTCCAAATTTAGGTCCGACATGTCGTTGAGTACGCGTTGTTTTAGCGCAATCTCAGCTAGGTCAGCCGTGTTGCGACGTAGGGTATGTTCTCCGTAAGAGCCACCATCAATGTAGTGGAAAAGAAACGGTGGTAATTTCGCTTTTGCTGCGGCGCGGTAATCAGTCGATGCGGATATGATCATAATTTCAGTCCTAAATTCTTGGGATGTTGCTCTTCTTTGAGAGCTTGGTTTGGGCTGCTTTAATTCGGGAAAATGGCGTTAATACCCATGGGTGTTGATGTGCTCTAGTATCCATCCCGGAACTCATCAACTGTCTTATTAGACGGTGTCGCTGTCGGGGAATTGAGTATTAACGCCAAGTGCTTTTGAACGACTTATGGTTTACATAAGTGCGTCGGTCATTTTGAATCCGTAGATAACCACTAGGCCGATGATGCCTGTCATCACCAAGTAGTAGAACGTTGGAATGATTGTCTTACGTAGGGTTGCACCTTCGCGTCCTAGCAAGCCAACAGTTGCTGATGCCGCTACCACGTTGTGAATCGCAATCATGTTACCTGCTGCTGCACCAACGGCTTGTAGAGCAACCACCACCGCACTAGAGATAGTCAGAGTCTGCGCTACTTCGAATTGGAACTGGCTGAACATCATGTTTGAAACTGTGTTCGAACCTGCAATGAAGGCACCTAACGCACCAACCGTTGCACTCAATGCTGGGAATGCGCTACCAACGAGGTCAGCTGCGAAGTTTGCCGTGGTTACGGGCATACTTGCTAAATCTGCGCCGTTCACACCAGAGTTAATGAAGATACGAACCATTGGGATGGTGAACACCAACACAAAGCCTGCGCCAATCAGAGTCTTGCTCGATTCACCGAAGGCTTTAGCCAGTGGCGTTGCGCTGCGAGATTGCATGAGAACAGCAACCAGCGCGACGAAGACCAAGATACCGCCCGGTAGATACAGAGGCTGAATCGCAGTGCTCACACCGGTTTCACCAAGGATGTTGCTGAACGATAGGCTAACGCTCTTCAGTAGGCCTTTGAACTCAGGGCTCACACGGCTAGCAACCAGAGTCACAGCGAGCAGTACGTAAGGTGCCCATGCCATCGCCATGCTCATTTTCTTATGGCTTTGATTGTTGTCATCAAGGTCGATTTTCAGAGAGCCTAACCATTCTGCTGGCCACTTCTCTTCGCTTTCGAAATCCCATTTTGATTTTGGAACGAGGAAGCCACGTTTTGCTGCAGTAACCACAATTGCTAGGCCGACTAGACCACCAATTAGAGATGGGAACTCAGCGCCTAGGAAAACACCTGTTAGTGCGTAAGGAATAGTGAAAGCAGCACCTGCGAACAGTGCGAACGGCAGGATATCTAAACCTTCAGTCCAGCTTTTGTTCTTACCGAAGAAGCGAGTCAGCATCATCGCCATCAATACAGGAATCATCACACCAACGCAGGCGTGGATGATCGCAACACTTGATGTGATCTGTTGTAGGTAAGCATCCCATGTTGAACCATTGGCAATCAGGCTTTCACCGATTTTGTGCGTATCCAAACCTTTGTTTACGCCAACAATGATAGGTGTACCAACCGCGCCAAACGATACCGGCGTAGATTGAATCATCATGCCCATCAGTACCGCAGCTAATGCTGGGAAGCCGATTGCAACGAGTAAGGGAGCGGCGATTGCAGCGGGTGTGCCGAAGCCAGATGCGCCCTCAATGAATGAACCAAAACACCAAGCAATGATGATCGCTTGTACACGACGGTCTGCTGATATGTCAGTAAATCCGTTGCGGATGGTGGTGATAGCTCCGGTGTGTTTCAAAGTGTTTAATAAGAAGATGGCGCCAAACACAATCCAGAGAACCGACACGGTAATGCCGAAGCCTTGGAATACTGAAGCCAGCACGCGAGTGCTAGACATATCCCATGCGAATAGGGCGATAGCAACGGTTAATGCAAATGCCACGGGCATCGCTTTTTTTGCAGGCCAGTTAAGGCCAACCAGCAGAATCGCTGCAACAACTATTGGCGAAAAGGCCAATAATGCTAGTAGAGTTTCACTCATGGGTACTTCCTCGTACTTGTTTTCAAACGTTCATGTTTGAAGTGAATAACACGTCATTAGTTTTGTAGGTGTAATCTGAATCTCGAGGATTCAATTGTTGTAATTAGAGTCGCTTTATTTGTAACCGATGTGATTGCAAAAGCTGTTTTTGTAATTGTTTTGTTAATTTGGCGTGAATTTACCCCTTTATTTTTTATTGATATAGGGAAATAATGAAAATAATTAATTCCAAAATTGGCATAATCAAATGCGAGCAGACGATTTGATCCTGTTTTCACAGGTAGTAGAGCTGGGTAGTTTTAGTAAGGTGGCAGAACAAAATAACCTTACAAATTCGGTAGTTAGTAAGAGAATTGCGCGTTTGGAAGAAGAGATTGGCGTGCAGCTATTATATCGAACCACGCGTAAATTGACGCTTACCGAGGCGGGTAAGGCAATGTTACACGGAGCCAAAAATGTGAAGCAGGCGGCTCAAGAGGCTATGGACGCAGTTTCAGGCTTTGGTGAAAATGTTAGTGGTCATATCAAAATGTCAGTGCCTACTATCTCCGGAGATTTGATTCTGGCAGACGCTGTGGCCGAGTTTTGTAATATGCACCCAGGTTTAACGGTCGATATGTCTCTGAATAATCGCTTTGTCGACTTGGTTGAGGATGGTCTCGATTTGGTGATTCGAACCGGCTACTTGGAAGATTCAAGCCTCATTGCTCGTCATATATTGGATTCACAATGGGTGGTGTGCGCTTCGCCGTCTTATATTGCTAAGAACGGTAAGCCGATGCTGCCTAAAGATTTAGTGCAGCACAATTGCTTGCAATACGCCTATCAAACAACGGGTGCTAGCGAATGGCAGTTTCTGCATAGTAAAGATGGCTGTACCGACAATGACAAATATATCGTGCGTGTTGCGGGCTCTTTTTCGACTGACAATGCGACCGCGTTAAGAAAAGCGGCGCTGGGTGGGCATGGTGTGGCGTACGTACCACGTTGTCTGGTTTATCACGACATTCGCAATGGTCAGCTGGTGGATATCTTCCCTGATTTGGTAGGCAAAAAGTTGGGAATTTATGCGGTGTACCCTTTTACTCGCCAGCCACCAAACAAGATTAAGTTATTGATTGAACATATCAGAACGCGCTACTTGACGATTTCTCACTATTTTTAATAAGGATCACGATGAGCTATTTAAAAGAGTATCCATATCCAATCACCAATAAACAGATCGTCAGCGATGACTACTTTGGTCAGATAATCGAAGACCCATATCGTTGGCTAGAAGACGACAGAAGTGACGAGACCGCGAAGTGGGTGGCGAGTCAAAACGCAATCACGTTTGATTACCTCGCTCAAATCCCGTATCGCGCGGAACTGAGAGAGCGACTGGCAAAAGCACAAGACTACAAAAAGAGCTCGCAGCCGTTTGTGCGAGGTGATTATACCTATTTCTATAAGAATGATGGTCTGCAGAACCACAGTATTCTCTATCGTCAGAAAGAGGGGCAACAGGTTGAAGTCTTCCTAGATCCGAATACCTTCTCGGAAGACGGCACCACATCATTGGGCTCAGTTTCGTTCTCGAAAGATTACAGCTTAGTGGCATACAGCATCTCTGAAGGTGGTAGCGACTGGCGTAAGATCTTCGTGATTGATACCGAGACTAAACAGCAGCTTGAAGCCGAAATCACTGACGCCAAATTTACTGGTATTTCTTGGTTGGGTAATCGCGGCTTTTATTACTCTAGTTACGACAAGCCAGACGGCAGTGAACTCTCTGCTCGTACTGAGCAACACAAGCTGTACTTCCATGAGTTGGGTACAGAGCAAGCTAGCGACAAAGTTATCTTTGGTGAGAACAACGCTGAGCAGCACCGCTATGTATCAGGCTATACCACCGAAGACGACCGTTACTTGATCATTCTAGGGCGAGAGTCGACATCGGGTAATAGACTGTTCTATATCGATTTAAACTCACCAGAACAACAGCTGAACACGCTGATTGATCATGTGGATAGCGACATTTATCTCATCGATAACCAAGATGAGACCTTCATTCTATATACGAATCTTGATGCGCCTAATGGCAAGGTGGTGAGCTTTGGTACTCGCGATGGGAAATGGCTCGAAATCATCCCTGAAAAGCCACAGCCATTGGATATCAGCACGGGTGGTGGCGACTTGTTTGCTCACTACATGGTGGATGTGGTGTCTAAGATTGAGCAGTTGGATTACCAAGGTAACCTAGTTCGTGAAATTCATTTGCCTGGGCTGGGAACGGCCAGTGGCTTAGGTGGAAAAAACGAGCAAACTCAGCTTTATTACACCTTTACCAACTATGTAACGCCGCCAACGATTTTCTCTTTCGATGTCGAATCAGGCAATTCTGAAATCTACCAACGCTCTGAGTCTCCGTTTGAGTCGGATCAATTTGAGTCTAAACAAGTCTTCTATACCTCGAAGGATGGCACCAAGGTTCCGATGCTTATCTCTTATAAGAAGGGATTAGTGTTAGATGGCAATAATCCAACCATGTTGTACGCCTATGGTGGCTTTAACGTTAGCCTAACGCCTTCTTTCTCGGGCACGGTTGGCAGTTGGCTAGAACTGGGTGGCGTATATGCGGTGCCGAACCTGCGTGGCGGTGGTGAGTATGGTAAGGCGTGGCACAAAGCGGGAACTCAGCAGAAAAAGCAGAATGTCTTTGACGACTTCATTGCTGCTGCCGAGTTCTTAATTGAAGAAAACTACACCAGTAGCGATAAGTTGGCGATTCGCGGCGGTTCTAACGGAGGCTTGCTGGTAGGAGCTTGTATGACACAAAAGCCTGAGCTGTTCCAAGTGGCTCTGCCTGCTGTTGGGGTGTTGGACATGTTGCGTTACCACACATTCACGTCTGGCGAAGGGTGGGCGTACGACTATGGCACATCCGCGCAGAACAGAGAGATGTTCGAATATCTGCTTGGCTATTCTCCGGTTCATAATGTGGTGCGTGGCACGGATTATCCAGCAACATTGGTGACGACCGCTGATCACGATGACCGCGTAGTACCGGCTCACTCTTATAAGTTCATCTCAGAGCTGCAAGATAAGCATGAAGGTAGTGCGCCCGTGATGATTCGTATTGACGTAAATGCAGGGCATGGTGCTGGAATGCCATTGAGTAAAGCGATCGATCTCACTGCCGATATTTATGCGTTTACGCTGTTTAATATGGGCGTTGAATCTCTAGATTCGTTTTAGATAATGCTTGATTCTAGATAATTGGGTGTTTGACTCAGACTAAAAAGCCTCAAAATCGACCTTAGATTTTGAGGCTTTTCATATATATGAAAACTTATCAAAACTGCACCATATTTCCTTCATTTTTACATACACTTTTCCGTGATAGATCCCGCCATTATTGATGAAATGAAAGCGATTTCAAGCTGATATTTCACGCGTTTCCTTTCCTAAGTTTCTGATATTAAATTAATAGTTTTGGGTATGACTTTTCTAAAAGTTTCATGGCTCTCGACCTAATTTATCAGTGTGAACAGCGACCAACTTTTCAACGCTTTCATTGCTTAATATTTCCCTGTTCGATGAAAACTCAAAAAAATAATAGGGAATTACAATGCAAAAATTTAAGCTTTTGCCAATAACGGTCGCAGTGGCGGCTTCGCTTGCTTCACTCTCTTCTTTTGCTGCAGAAACTAATATCGAAGCATTAGAAAAACGAATTCAAGAGTTAGAATCTAAGGTTCACTTCTCCGCCTTGTTTACTGCTAACGACCAAACCGCTTACGGGGCGATTAAGGCGCTACACGATCACGGTTATAAAGTGCCAGAAGATGTGTCAGTGATTGGGTTTGATGACTTACCAACGTCGAAGTATTTCACACCCGCGTTAACAACATTAAGGCAGCCAATTGAAGAGATTGGTGAAGTGTGTGCTCAGTCGATCTTGAACTTGTTATCTGGCGAGCGACATGAAGCAAGGTTGCCTTCGATTGATTTAATTGTGAGAGAGTCGACCAAATCTTTGTATCGTTAATTTCAAGACAAGCATCAAGGTGGTGCGCCTGTGATGATTCGTACTGATGTCAATGCGAACCATGGTGCAGGAATACCGCTGAGTAAAGCTATCGATCTCACCGCTTATATTTGCGCGTTCATATTGTTCAATACGGGGCAGGTAAGCTAAAACACTTTTGCCCCATTACCAGTCAGAGTTAACAGAATGTTAACATGTATTTGCCCTACTAAAAGTAATCCCTTGTCTGTTGGATATTTGCAAGGCAAACTGCTGGGCAAAAGTTCGAAAACACTCTGAATGTCTAAAAATCGCCATATTTTTCGAAACTAGGGATTTTATATCATTGGCTTTTCGGTTTCGGTTTCGGTTTCGGTGGCTGAAAGTTTGGGATAATTTGAAAACCATTTGGACATAGCTATGCCTGTACTCTTACCAGAGTACTAGCGGCAGAAGTTTCATAATTTCTGTTGCGCTGCGCTTACAAACCGATAAGAACATAAATCGATATCTACTTAGCCATCTTTACATACCTTTACATCACATGACGTTATCTTACTTACATTAGTATATTCTTAAGTAGTGAAACAAAGAGAAGGAAAACGTCATGAAAATCAAAAGCACGATAATCGCGTTACTCGGTATCGTTATTGCCTTCGGAGCAATGGCTGGTGGAATGAATAAAGGCATGAATAACAATATGTCACGCCCAGTATTTTCACAGTTTGATCTCGATGGTGATGGCAAGATAACCGAAGCCGAGTTCAATCAAGCACGCTCAGAACGTATTGCCCAGCGAGCAGAAGAGGGACGTACGTTGAAAAATATCAATCAAAGCCACAGTTTTGCTTCGTTAGATAGCAACGCGGATCGCGCTATCTCTCAACAAGAGTTTAATGCTCATCAAGGCATGGTGAACCCCAAAAATACCATGGGCAAAGGCAAAAACAATCAGTAGCTCAATTCAATCAGGCCTCCATTTGTGAGGCCTGACTTATTTTGAGATCAAGGAAGCAAATCCGCTTATGTTGGTGTGCTACCTTTTGCTTAAGGAAAAGCTAATATATAGTAAGGGAATCGCTATGACTAGGTATAGCTGGTTACAAAGGGCTCTGTTTGTTCCTCCTGTTTTGTTGGGCATCGCGTTATTGGTGATCGCACCAGGGATGAAGGCTGAACCGCCTAATGCGAGTAATACGGCTGCTAAAAAGGTGGTTCGGGTGTTGAAAGTCGAGCCGCGAAATATCCAACCTTCTGCCATCGGATATGGACATACCGAGTCTGTTCAAGACTGGCAGGCACAGTCTGAACTTGACGGCGCGGTTGTGTGGGTTTCTGAGCAATACAAAACGGGCGCTATTATCCGCAAAGACAGCGAACTCCTTAGAATTGACCCCACCGCTTATCAACTTACTATTGCCCGTTTGCAAGCTGAGCTTGAAGTGCTAATGCTAACGAATCAGACCATTATCGATTCGCTCAAGATTGCAGAGAAAGAGTTTGAGGTACAACAGTCCGAATATGCCCGCTCAATCAAATTGAGTGAAACCGGGCATATCTCCAAAACAGAGAAAGACCGCGCGACCAAAGACTTGCTCAGCAGCCAGCAACAGCTCCAGACACAGAAAAACCAACTGGCAATTAATCAAGCGCAGCAAAAGGTTTTGCAAACGGAACTAGCACTTGCAAACCGAGATCTCGAACAAACCGTAATTAAAGCCCCATTTGATATTCGCATTGTCGAAACCTTGGTTGGACTCGCCGAGTATGTCAACAAGGGGGAATTGCTGCTCAAAGCGGATGACATCGATGCCGTTGAGGTTCGCGCGCAGTTTCCGCTTGGTAAAATGCGTCCGCTAAGAAATTCCAATCGCTTTGACTCGCTTGACGAAGATGTTCATAGCAACTTGAGCGCGACAGTCGAGCTCCAAGCAGGCGATAAAGTAATTACTTGGCCTGCCGAGATCAGCCGCTCCGGCGGTGAAATCGATGCTCAGACTCAAAGCCAAAGCCTGGTTGCACAAGTAAATCAGCCCTATCAGCAAGCCATTCCCGGGGAGAAGCCACCACTTATTCGTGGGACTTTCGTTAAAGTCACGATTAAAGCACCAATGATGGAGCAACAAGTCTTGCTACCGATAAACGCCATCCATGATGGTAAAGTTTACACTGTCTCTGAAGGTAAACTGAAAAGCAAACCTGTCAGGATAGATTTCGTCCAAGGGCAGGTTGCGGTGATCAAATCTGGCGTGGAATTCGGTGATGTGGTTGTGCTAAGTAAACTTTTACCCGCCGTTGAGGGGATGGCTTTACAACCGCAACCGGATGAGAAAATCGGCCTTTGGTTGGATACGCAGAGCGGATTTAAAGCCCTAAACGCGATTCAGAAAGAGGGCAAATTATGATCGCTTTTTTTGCTCGGCACACCACTGGCGCCAATGTCCTGATGATGGCGGTACTGCTGTTAGGGGCTTTTGCCTTGCCCAAACTGCAGAAAGACACTTTTCCGTTGACGCCGACCAAAAATATTGAGGTTCGGATCGTTTATCCGGGCGCGTCACCTTTTGAGATGATGGAAGAAGTGTGTTACCCGTTGGAAGATTCTCTCGATAAGCTGAGTGGAATTAAAGAGTTAAGCTGTGATGCCCGAGAGAGTTTGGTCATCGCCAATGTGGAAATCGGCGATGATGAAGACATTGACACTTTAACCAGCGATATTCAACAGCAGGTTAACGCCATCAGTGATTTTCCGGATCGAGTTGAGCAGATCACGGTGTCGAAACTGGACCGAGTGGCAACGGTGGCCAGTGTCGCGATTACCGGCAATATGTCAGATAGGGACTTATATCTCTATGCCCAACAAATTAAGCACAAGTTAAAAGAGAGCCCATTGATCGCTCAGGTGACCGTGAGCGGTTTTGCAGATCAAGAAATAGAAATTCGCGTATCGCAGTGGAAGTTGCAGCAGTACGGCCTGAGTGTGTCCGACTTGTCCAATCTAGTACAACAGCAAAGTATCAGCACTCCTGCTGGCGTATTTAGTAATGACTTGGAAGAGATCAGCGTCCGCTTCGACCACTTAGGCAGCAACGTCAGAGACTTCGAAAATATCGTGATTAAATCCAGTGAGACGGGGACTCAGGTTCGCCTCGGTGATGTTGCCGTTATTCAGCAGAAGTTCACTAGCGATGAAAATCAAATCCTGTTCAATGGTCAGCGTGCCGCTTTGCTTCAGGTGTCCAAAACGCAATTTCAAGATACCTTAACGGTCAAAGATGCGATCGTCAGCATCGTTGAAAAAGAACAGGCGAGAGCCCCTGAAGGCGTCGCTTTAACCATCACCCAAGATTCCAGCACCAATATTATTGAGCGTCTGAGAATCCTCACCAGCAATGGCGCACAGGGATTAGCACTGGCATTTTTGATGTTGTGGGCGTTTTTTAATATTCGCTTTAGCTTTTGGGTCACCATGGGGCTGCCGGTTTCATTCCTTGGCGCCATTTTTGCGATACAACTTCTCGGTTATACCCTGAATATGATGACGCTGGTCGGGCTGATTGTCGCGATTGGTCTGCTAATGGACGACTCGTTGATCATTGCAGAAAACATCGCTGCCAAGAGGCAACAAGGGCTACCCGCGTTTGACGCTGCAGTTGAAGGTACCAAACAAGTCTTCCCAGGTGTGATTGCATCGTTTGCTACCACCATCATGGTGATAGGGCCGCTGATGTTTCTCACAGGCAAGATGGGCGAAGTACTACGCTATATTCCCATCGTGTTATTGATTACCTTGCTTGTTAGTCTGATAGAAGCTTTCTTGATCTTGCCGTCTCATTTGGCACATAGCCATACTGAATCTCGCTCTAATCCTATACGGGACAAGTTCATTGCCGGTTTTGAAAACATCAGAGACAGATTCTTTGTGCCAGTGAGTGTCAAGGCGATGAATGCACCTTATCTTTCAGTAGGGATATTGGTGATGGTGGTGATGATTTCAACCGCTTCCATTTCGTCAGGTTGGCTGAAATTCAAAGCCATGCCTGCCTTGGAAAGTGATGTGCTGCAGGCGCGTATCTTGCTCCCTCAAGGCAGTTTACTGAGCCAGACAGAGGCGGTGGTGGAGAAGGTTTCAAACGCGCTTGATGAACTCAACCAAGAATACGCAGAGAAATACCCAAGCTCAAAACCTTTGGTCGCGAGCACCACGATCATGTTCAACTCAAATGCTGATGCTAATGAGTCGGGGCCGCATATGGCAACCGTCAGTGCCGATCTATTGCCAGCGCAATTTAGGCAGCAGAGCATTAAAGATCTGATCCAAGATTGGAAACAAAAAGTAGGCCCTACGGCGGATGTGGTTTCACTCAAGTTTACCGATAAAGAACGGGGCATTGCTGGCAATGGCATTGATATTCGGGTTCAGGGTGAGTCGTTACAAGAGCTCAATCAAGTCAGCCGCTCGCTGGTGAAATGGTTGAAGGGATTTGACGGTGTCTATAACCTCTCCACCGATCTGCGTGAGGGCAGAACCGAATTTCACGTTAACCTTAAAGATGAAGCTGGCGTGATGGGAGTTAATGCTTCCAACATTGCTCAAACGCTGCGCAGCGCGGTAAAAGGCAGTACTGATCTGACGGTTTTCCAACAAGGCGAGCTGGTGGATATTAGTGTGAGACTGGATGAGTTTACGCACCAAGCTAGCCTGTATGAGTTGAATAACTTGATGGTGACGGCAGGCAATGGAACCCTAGTTCCATTATCAAGTGTTGCGACGTTTGACAGAAAACAAGCCTTCTCGCGAATTCACCGCATTAATGGGATGAACACTGTGGTTGTGCAAGGCAATATCGATACGCGGGTTGCCAATGCGCGTGAAATCATGCTGCAGTTCAATAGCGAATTTGTCTCGCAAACTCAACACAAATTCCCAGACATCACCTTCACCTCGCAAGGTCAGGATAAAGAAAGCTCAGATACGGGCTCCTCGCTGGCGACCTTCTTTGCTCTTGGCGTGGTGGGGATTTATCTTATTTTAGTGTTCCTGTTACAAAGCTACACTCAACCGATTGCTGTGCTGCTGGCAATCCCTATGGGCTGGATTGGTGTGGTATGGGGGCACTTGGGCATGGGGTTCGATTTGACTATTCCAAGCTTGGTTGGCTTTGCTACCTTAGCGGGTATCGTCGTTAACGATAACATTCTGTTGGTCAATTTTATTAAGAAGAATATCGCCCAAGGCGAGCGCTTGATAGACGCTTGTCGAGAGGCGGTACGTGACCGATTTAGAGCGATATTTATCACCTCGTTAACTACATTTGCAGGATTGCTTCCACTGTTAACCGAAACCAGTACGCAAGCGCAATTTCTGATCCCGTTAATTGCCAGTATTGCGTTTGGCTTAGTCTCGGCTACGTTACTAGCGTCAATTGTTGTGCCTTGCGTGCTGCTTATTTTGGACGATTTAAAGCTGACCAAATGGGCAGAAGGTGCTCAATCTTCCCTTTGAGGCCCTTGGGAGTGCATGCTGAACCATGTCATTTAGCCCGGCATGAAAATGGTAGTTTGCGTAGAATTTATTTGGCGATTAAACCCTATCACTGACTGCTGTTTTTTTGCGTACAAAAAACAATAGGGTCAGGTCTTGTCTTTTGCTCTTTGGTGGCAGTTTTTCTATCAGGTTTAGTTATTTGTCATACCTGAAGTTATTAGTCATTTGCTAATGTTTGATTTTCCAAAACTCATTTCTGTCCAAAAACGAGTTGAACTAAGCCGCTCTTCGACTATGACGACTACCAGCGAACTCCAGGGCAAGATTACGAAGCCCCTTGCCCTGCAAGGACTTGCGAAAGGTAAGCGT
>NZ_JBGONQ010000046.1:0-30137 GCF_041439145.1 Vibrio sp. 1F255
ACGCTTACCTTTCGCAAGTCCTTGCAGGGCAAGGGGCTTCGTAATCTTGCCCTGGTGGAAATAGGAGTTATTGCAATTCGATTAAATATCCATAAGCTTGGATACAATCTAGCGGTGGAGGCTTTTTTGGTATGAATGATTCGTCTTTAGTGAATATTATCTCTGGCTATAAAATGATTAATTTTCTATTTTTGTTTTAAATATGATGAGCAGATCGCATTAAGAGCTTTAGAAAAGGCACGAAGCCAAACTGATGAGAGGGTTCATGAGCTTTAATAGTGGCTTCGATTCGGTTTTCAATCGGCTGCCTTTACTCTAGGTGTTATCTGACAGCCAAATGAAAATCGGAGATAGTTAGCCACTTTCTAAGGCTCAACACTAAAGCGAAACAACACTCTTTATCTCTTCCAAAACCTCGGCGTTAGCGATAGCCCCGAGGTTTTCTACATTTTTGCCATTGATCACCTGTTTCACTGCCAACTCCACCAGTTTGCCAGAGCGTGTTTTTGGCACGTCGCTGATCGCAAATATCTGGCTTGGCACGTGTCTTGGCGAACAAGAGGATTTGAGTTTGCTTTTGATGGCTGTCAGTAACTTTTCATCTAAACTCACACCTTGCTGCAGCTGAACAAACAGCCATACCTGTTCATTGCGGTCGATGTTTTTACCGACTGCTATCGAATCGATGATGCCGTCAATGGTGTTCACTTGCTGATAGATTTCGGCCGTACCAATTCGCACGCCACCGGGGTTGAGTGTGGTGTCGCCTCGCCCGTAGAACAGGTAGCCGCCATGTTCGCTCTGTGCGACTTCATCACCATGATGCCACACATTGTCGAATCTATCCCAATAGGTGCTGTGATAGCGCTCTCCGGTGTCATTCCAAAAGCCAGCGGGGAAGTTGGGTAGGGAGTTGGTGCATACTAATTCGCCACGTTCGTGATCGACCTTTTGACCAGACGAATTGAACACCTTGATGTCGACGCCGAGCCCGGCCTGTTGGCAATCACCGCGATACACAGGCGAGATTGGGTTACCCAAAACAAAGCAGCCACAAATATCCGTGCCGCCAGAAATCGACGCTAAATGCAGGTCTTGCTTGATGTGCTTGTAAACGTAATCGAACTGCTCTGGGTAAAGCACAGAACCCGTCGAGCACAGTGTTCTTAATTGAGGCAGAGAGTGGCTGTCGATTGGTGAGAGTTCGGCTTTCTCAATCGCTTCTATGTACTTGGCTGAGGTGCCAAATGTCGATACGTCAGCACGCTGCGCTAAATCCCATAGAACGTTAGGTTGCGGGTAAACCGGGCTACCATCAAAGATAACCAAACAAGCACCGCTGGCGAGCGCAGATACGTGCCAGTTCCACATCATCCAACCACAAGTGGTGTAGTAGAACACGCGATCTCTTGGTTTAATATCGCAATGAAGCTGATGCTCTTTTAGGTGGTTGATGGTAGTGCCACCGACAGAATGCACTATACATTTGGGTTTGCCTGTGGTGCCGGAAGAGTAGAGTACAAACAACGGTTCATTGAAGCCGACACGAGTAAATCGAAGAGGTTTTGTCTGATAGTGATTAATGATGCTGTGCCAACTTTGGGGTGACACATCATGTTTAACTTTGTTTTTCTTTAATTCGTTCTTCTCTAAATCGCTCTTCTCTAAATCGCTCTTCTCTAAGTCATTACTCGGTTTCAAATAACCGATCTCACACACCTGTTTTAATTCGTTTAAGTGTTCGATGATTTCACGGTTCTTGCCCGCCATATCGAACGTTTTGCCATTGAAGGTGTAACCGTCACAGGTGAACAGCACCTTAGGTTTCACCTGTCCGAATCGCTCAATCACACTCTCTACTCCAAAATCAGGCGAGGTCGATGTCCAAATCGCGCCTAAGCTGGTGGCGGCTAGCATGGCTATCACGGTTTGTGGCAGATAGGGAGTATACGCAGCAACTATATCACCTTGTTTCACTCCGCTATCGACAAGCCATTGCTGAACACTAGAGACAGCTTCACACAGGGTTTCCCATGTATAACTCTGTTGTTCGCCACGTTCATTCTCAAACCAAATCGCAAGCTCATCAGGCATGGTGTGTGCCAAACGCAGCAAGTTCTCGGCGTAGTTTACTTGTGCATTGGGAAACCAAACCGCATCACGGTTCGATTTAGGCTGCTGCCAGCGGCTCCCACCTTGAGCTTTGATGGTCTCGCTTTCTGCCTTGTTAATAGAGTCTTGTGAGCCGACTACTCCACAAAACTGCCATACGTTTTGCCAAAATGATTCCGGATGTTCCACAGACCATTGATGGAGTTCGGTGTAGCTTTTTACGTCCCTATCTAGGTTTAACCCAGACTGTTCAAGGCTATCGATAAATCGGGTTAAGTTGGCATCGGCGATACGCTGCTCGCTTGGCTGCCAAATGGGCTTATTGCTTTCGTGCATTCCTTTACCTTTAACAAAAAGTTAACGTTTTCAGTCTGGTATTTAGGTTTTACAAAGTCAAAAGTTCAGCAAAATAAGCGCTTGGTGGAATTGTGTAAATAAAATGTTACACGATCGCTTGTTTCGAAAAATCGCGCAAATTGGCGCTTATAAGGAGTGGAGATAGGCTTAAAGTGAGACATTCGAAAGGAGGAGTGTAATGACTCAATATCATTCTAAGCCCGTGAGCCAAGAGGGATGGGTTGAGTGGAGCCTCGAAGAAGACGCTATTTGGCACGACTTAGTGAAAAGGCAACTGGACGTGATTAATGACCGCGCATGCGATGCTTATTTGCACGGTTTGACCTTGCTGGATCTACCATTAGACAGAGTTCCCCAGCTGCCAGAGATAAATAAAGTGCTAATGGAAACAACCGGTTGGCAAGTTCAGCCTGTGCCTGCATTGATCGATTTCGACCGATTCTTTGATTTGCTCGCCAATAAGAAATTCCCAGTTGCGACATTTCTGAGAACGCGAGACGAGTTCGATTACTTACAAGAACCTGATTTCTTTCATGAAATTTTCGGCCATTGTGCCATGCTCACTAATGCCGATTTCGCGGCTTTCACTGAGCATTATGGAAAACTAGGCCAAGCCGCCACATCTAAACAGCGCGCTTATCTTGCCCGTTTGTATTGGTTTACGGTTGAGTTCGGTTTAGTAAAAGAAGGCCAACAACTGAAAATCTATGGCGGTGGCATTCTTTCGTCTCCAGCGGAAACTATGTATGCGTTGGGAGGGGATTTGGCCGTTCGCGAGCGGTTCGATCTGCAAACGGTTTTAAGAACGCCTTATCGTATCGACATCATGCAGCCGAAATATTACGTGATCGACGAGCTATCTGAGCTCTTTAAAATCAGTCAGGAAAACCTATTACAGCAAGCTGATCTCGCCATCGATGCGGGGTTACTACCACCACTTTTTGAACCCAAGGAACCAACACATGTTGAATGAACAAAAATGCGAAGCCTGCAGTATCGACGCGATTGCCCTAAGTAAAGATGAACAACAATCTTTACTGTTGGAGTTGTCCGACTGGCAGATCATCGAAAGAGACGGCATCCCGCAGCTTGAGAAGGTGTTCAAGTTTAAGAACTACAAGCAAGCATGGGCATTCAGCAACATAGTGTCAGAACTGGCAGAAGAAGAGTTCCACCATCCTTCGATCTTATTGGAGTGGGGCAAAGTCACCGTCACTTGGTGGAGCCACTCAATCAAAGGCCTGCACAAAAATGACTTCATCTGCGCCTCACGCTGCGATGTGTTCGCGGTGAGTGAATAGTTTTGTAGGTTAGGAGTTACTCTTGCAACCTCTGTGATGCGATTAACTCATTATTCGGCTCATAATGTGAGTTGAATAATTGCCTTAAACAGCTCATAGTATGAGTTGAATAAGTGATACTTTCGCATCATGGGGTGTAATATGTGGATTTGGCAGCAAGATAATTGGCCAAACTTTGTTTGGGATAATCAGAAAATAGGCGTGAGGTTAAGAGAAGTACGGCTTAATCAGGGCATTCTATTGGGCAAGATTACCTCACAGTCGGCAGATCAATCCCAAATCATGCTCGACACCTTATTAGCGAACATAGTCCATTCCAGTGCGATTGAGGGAGAAAAGCTTAATGCTTTCTCGGTCCGGTCTTCTTTAGCCAATAAACTCGGTGTCAGTGAAGATCGACCTTTTCCAACGACAGAACAAACCGATGGCCTAGCTGAAATTATGTTGGATGCGGTGCAGAACCTAACAGAGCCACTAGCGCTTGATAGGATCTTACATTGGCACGATAGACTGTTTCCTCAAGGCTACACCATGTTTAACCCTGTAATCGGAGGTCAGCTAAGAGGTGACACTCCCATGCAAGTGGTATCGGGAAGAATTGACCGTCCGACCGTACATTTTGAAGCGCCTAGTCGAGACATTCTTGATGCTGAGCTAGATGCGTTTATCACATGGTTTAATGATTCACTTACCGACGCCACACTCGATCCTCTATTGCGAGCCGCAATCACTCACCTTTGGTTTATCACCTTACACCCGTTAGATGATGGTAATGGTCGTATTACTCGATTGTTGACCGACTTGGCGTTAGCACAGGCCGAGCAGCAGTCGGTACGCTTCTATGCGATGTCGGTGGGAATTCTCGCTAACCGCAAGCATTACTACGAGATATTGGAGCGAACCCAGAAAGGGGGACTCGATATTAGCGAATGGTTGATGTGGTTCTTAGATACGTTAGACGAGACGTTTACAGGGGTTTTCGCTGAGGTCGATCAAACCGTTTATAAGACCAACTATTGGCGAAGCATCGACCAAACGAAGCTTACAACAGAGCAAGTAAAAGTGCTGAATAGGATGCTCGATGGCGATTTTTCCAAAGGTATCAATGCCAGCCAATATCAGAAAGTAGCCAAGGTGAGTAGTGCCACCGCAACACGTCATTTGAGCGCATTGATTGGACATGGCTGCTTGGTCAAATCTGGTTCTGGCGGACGAAGCACCCGCTATCTATTGCCGAAGTAGATCTATACACCTATTCCTATACTTAAAAGCTGCCAATGTTCAGACTGAATGTTGGTGGTTTTTTGTTGATAATGTATTAAAGTCCAAGCTATAAACGCTTTACATTTCATTGTCTAAGTTATTATGATTATTGAATATTTAGTAATTTAAAATCTAAGGGGTTGAGGTGAAACTTTTGTCACTGCTAGACGTTCAGTTTAATCCACATAGAAGCTTTATAGCGCTTCCAATTGTTTGGATTGTTACATTAGCGATTATAATTACATCTTCTATTTGTGCATTTTTGATAGTGGTACATACTCCCTTACGTTGGGATTTATCCGCAGCGGGTTTTAATAATTTCGTTTCAGTCTTTCGTTTTCCTCTTGGAATTTTGGCTCTAATTATACCAATCATTGCATTGTTGGCTGCTAACCACAGATCTGAACAAACGAAAGAGCAGATAAGGGTAACAAATCAACAAAATACGTTCTCAAATCATTACAAGCATCTAGAGGAATTTAAAAAATATGTGGATATCTTGCAGCTAGATGATTTTGATGACGTACTGCTTCGTAAGCTACATAAAAAGATGTTTCCACGGTCACTTAACGGGGAGATGAGTCTAGATCTTAATGTGGCAGTCCAATTTACTCGCTCATGTAATAATATAATCGATACACTTAACAAAGATTCAAGCCTTATGGGGTGCACCCAAGCTTTGAATGAATGTAACTATATTTATAACGACTTACACTTAAGGAACTCATTTAAATTGCCAGAAGTTAGTAAAGCCGTTGCGTTAAAAATCATCGACAAACAGTTGTCTTTAATATATTCAGTGCTTATGTTTGCACACGATTGTCATGAGTCGGTTGAAGTTTCATATCGTAAAGCGCGAATTGAAGTGAATAAAGCACTACAGCTTAAACAAGCTAGTTGATGGAGTGTTCTAACTAAACGCACTTTCCCAAACTAGCTTGACCTGCATCAGTGACTTGCTTGGTTTCTTGTCTCATAAATCCTTTCTACTACTCATAGTATTGGTTTTATGAGGCTGCTCTATGATATATTTCTCGGCCAAGTGTATTACAGACGAAGGCTAGCAATGTCTATCAACCTTTCACTCCTTCCACCCAGCGAGAAAAATAAAATCGAACTGGATAAGCAAGCATCGTTTCTTGTATGGAAACTGAAGCAAGCGAAATGTGGCCCTGAAGCCATTGTTGAAGAAGCAATGAAGCTAGGTGACCCAGAAGAAAAGGCTTGGTTTGATCAGTCTGTAGAAAAATACAAACGGGTAATGGGTGTCGCATAAACGCAGACAAACCTTGCCCAGCAGTGCTGTAGAATTGAAATGACACAGTAATTTGCTAGAATTTGCACCGTTAATTGAATCAGAGAGAAGATCCCGATGGGAAGAAGTTTTGAAGTGCGCAAGGCCTCAATGGCGAAAACTGCAGGCGCAAAAATTAAAGTTTATTCTAAATACGGTAAAGAGATTTACGTACTGGCTAAGAACGGCAGCTCTGACCCAGACATGAACCTACCTCTTAAGCACCTGATTGCTAAAGCGAAGAAAGACCAAGTACCAGCACACGTTATCGAAAAAGCGATCGATAAAGCGAACGGCGGCGGCGGTGAAGACTTCCAACCAGCTCGCTACGAAGGTTTTGGCCCAGGTGGCACAAGCGTAATCGTTGACTGTCTAACTGACAACGGCAACCGTACTTTCCAAGACGTTCGCCAATGTTTCGTTAAGACTGGCGCGAAAATCGGTGTTGAAGGTACTGTTTCTCACATGTTCGCTCACCAAGCTGTATTCCAGTTCAAAGGCGAAGATGACGAGATCATCCTAGAAACGCTTATGATGGAAGACGTAGACGTGACTGACGTTGAGCTAGAAGACGGTGTAATCACTGTATTCGCTCCAACGACTGAGTTCTTCAAAACGAAGACTGCACTAAACACTGCGTTCCCAGAGCTAACGCTAGACGTTGAGGAAATCACTTTCGTTCCTCAAACGACTACACCAGTAGCTGAAGAAGATTCTGAGAAGTTCCAGAAGTTCTTAGACATGCTTGACGACTGTGATGACGTTCAGCAGGTTTACCACAACGCTGAGCTGTAATATCAATCTATAATTGATAGCTTTGCTCTTGTGAGTAAATGTAGAATACAAAAAACCGAGCCTAGTGCTCGGTTTTTTTATGAACGTTATACCTGATTTTCCTTGATCATCGTTCCATAATGTACGGCTGACAAAGCGTTCTCTGGTCGCGATTTATCGCTGAACTTCATTATATTGTTCGTCTTATCCCGACATGAATCTGATTTAAGTACTCCCTGAGTATCATCGGGGTGATCGCCAAGCGTATTTAGTGTACAAAGAAAGAAAATATCAGCCAAAGGCTTTGACCCTGCTTATTGATGCACTGATTGAGAGTGTTCGATCTTTTCATAGCGATGGTTTGGTCAAATAAAAGGAGAAAGAAATGAAAGTAAGTTTTATCGGGCTAGGCGTTATGGGTTTCCCAATGGCAGGCCATCTAGTCAAAGCCGGTTTTGAAGTAACGGTATTTAACCGCACTCACAGTAAAGCGCTAGACTGGGCTGATAAACACCAAGGTAAAGCGGCAGAATCTGTGGCTGAATGTGTAGCGGAAGCTGACGTGGTATTGGTTTGTGTGGGCAACGATGACGACGTACGCAGCATGACAACCAGCGAAACAGGCGCATTGGCAGCGATGAAGCCAAACGCGATTCTTGTCGATCACACTACAACGTCTGCAGTTCTGTCTGAAGAGCTTGAAGTGGCAGCGAAGCAAGCCGGTATTCGCTTTATGGATGCACCTGTATCTGGTGGCCAAGCGGGCGCAGAAAATGGCGTGCTAACCATCATGTGTGGTGGCGAACAAGCGCTTTTCAACGACCTTCAACCTGTGTTCGAAGCTTACGGTAAGTCGTCAGTTCTTATGGGTAAAGTCGGCCAAGGCCAACGCGCGAAAATGGTTAACCAGATCTGCATTGCAGGAGTGTTGAATGGCTTATCTGAAGGCTTAGTGCTTGCTGAAAAATCAGGTTTGGATATTCCAACTCTGGTTGATTGTCTTAAAAACGGCGCAGCTGGTTCATGGCAGATGGAAAACCGCGCTACCACAATGGCACAAGATAAGTTCGATTTCGGCTTCGCTATTGATTGGATGATCAAAGACTTAGGTTTCTGTCTAGATGAAGCTGAGCGCCAAGGCATCCAGCTTCCACTGACTGAAAAGACCAACAACGCCTACAAGGCACTGTCTGCCGAAGGACAAGGCCGCATGGATACATCAGTATTGATGAAAGCCGTGGTTGAAGAGACAAAGAAGTAGAAAGATCGAAGTAATAGGAACTTCGTTTAGATAACTAAAAATAGCCGCGGATTAGCGGCTATTTTTTTGGTTTGAGCTCTGCCGAGTGCGTTAATCCAAAATAAATCCCCTCCTAGCCTCCCCTTGATTCATATGTAGATCCCTTGCTGATCGTGGAGAGGGGAGGAATAGAACATCGATCGTTAAAAGTGTCGATATATGTTCAGTGCTAAAGAAAGTTCTCCCCCTCTGCTAAAGATCTAGAGATATTGATGAACCCAGATTGAGGGGGAGTTAGAGGGGGAGGTAACTATGGCTAATTATGCGAATAGTGTTCGTCTAGTTCCTATAAGGTTGAGACCCCACTCACACCGCCTCTCAACCATTCACTCCTTATAATTACCATTCGTCGCATTGGTAAAACTGCACGACAAATTCTAGTTAACCTTTCAACGTCAACATTTGAAAGGGATTAGAAATCATGACTACTTCACACTCATTTAATTCAGGCTCTACAACTTCTGTGCTTAAGCGTTCATTGCTGATTGCTCTTGTTTCGTTTGCACCGTCGTTAGCTTTAGCGAACCCGAGTTCAGACGTGCTCGATATCTACAACCAAGCGGCGCAAGGCAATGAAGACTTGGTTGAGGTGGCTTATGAACGCCTTAATGACACGCTGCAACAAGACGGCGCTACGCCACTGACTTTAGTTTATTTAGGAAGCACAGAAACCCTGATGGGGCGTGATGCGTTCTTACCTTGGAACAAGATGAAGTATGTGGAGAGAGGCTTATCAACCATTGATAAATCACTGGTGCTGCTGAAAGACGAAGACCAACCAATTCATGAACAACCCCGTGTTCAAGGGCTGCCAGATTCTTACCTAACTCGCGCAATGGCCGCCGTTACTTACACCTCTCTGCCAGACATGTTTAATCATTTCGATCGTGGTTATGACCTGTTCCTCTCGCTATTGGCTGAAGATGCTTTCCAGCAACAGCATTTCGCTGTGACATCGTGGATTTACCGTTATGCGATTGAGGCATCGATTCGTGCTGAAGACCTAACGCAAGCACAAGCGTGGCTAGAGCAAATGGAAACGGCCGATGCCGACAACATCGAAACGATGACTGCGAAGGCCCTAATAGCGAAAGCGAAATAAAGGGCATGGAAGCTAAACAGTTGGTTAGTAATCAGAGGAAAACGGGATGATTGAATTTAAAGATATCGGCAAAGCATATGTCACAGGCGGTCAACGTGTTGATGCATTAAACGGGGTCGATGGCCATATCCAGCGCGGTGAAATGGTGGCGTTGTGTGGCCCGTCGGGTTCAGGGAAAAGCACACTTTTGAATATTCTTGGTTTGTTGGATATGAGCTATCGAGGGCAGATCAATATTGATGGCCAACCGTATCCGACAGAGCAAATCGCCGCTGCACGCTTTCGCCGTCAGTCGTTGGGTTTTGTATTTCAGCGCTTCAATCTGGTTCCAGTGATGACGGCACTTGAGAACGTGGCCTACCCATTGATGTTGAACCAATGTTCGAAACAAGAGCAGCAGACCAGAGCACAAGAGATGTTGGAGCGTGTTGGGCTAGGCGAATATGTACATCATCGCCCAGACAATCTTTCAGGCGGCCAGCAGCAACGTGTCGCGATAGCCAGAGCGCTAATCCACAACCCAAGCTTAGTCATTGCCGATGAGCCGACCGCTAGCTTAGACAGTCACACCGCCAACCTTGTGATCGACATTATGAAAGAGCTCGGCCACGAAATGGGCACCACCTTTATTGTCGCAACGCATGACCCAAGAATGGCGCAGCGTTGTGACCGAGTCATTGAACTTATCGATGGTCAACTGGCACTACAAGCCACAGCAATGGAGGCAATCTCATGGGCAAGTTAACACAAAGAATGAGCACTTTTTTGCTTCCTACCTCGGTGCGTTTGGCGTGGCTTAATTTATTGAGAAACGGTCGCCGTAGTCTGCTTTCGGTATTGATCATCGCAATTGCCGTATTTGCGCTGACCTCGGCTGGAGGTTATGGGCTTTATACCTATGAATCTCTGCGTGAATCGACCGCGCGCGATACTGGTCATCTTACTTTGAGTACGCCGGGATATTTTGATCAAGATGAAGACATGCCGCTGAGCAATGGTCTAGACAATGTTCAAGCCCTAACCAAGAGCATTATTGGCGACAGCAATGTGCGTGGGGTGCAGCCGCGAGTCTATTTTAGTGGTTTGGTGTCTAACGGAAGCAAGTCGAGCATCTTTATGGGAACAGGCGTTAATGAGCGCGAGTTCGACATGAAAGGACCTTTCCTTGACGTGCGCAGCGGTCAAACTCTCTCTGATGTGAAATCTCCCAGATACGACAGCCAAGAGCCACAAGTGATGCTGGGAACCGACCTTGCTCGCAACCTCAAAGTTGCGGTTGATGATTGGGTGACACTGCTCGCCACCACCAGTGACGGCGCATTGAACGCTTTTGATTTTAAGGTGCAGGGTATTTACTCGACAGGAGTGCCTGAGCTGGATAAGCGTCAGTTATACGTACACATCACCACTGCCCAAGAGCTTTTAGCGTCAGATAAAGTCAGCACCTTGTCGGTCTTTCTTTTTGAAACCAACAAGACCTCGACCGTTCAACAGCGTATCCAAACTGCTTTAGATCGAAATAGCGCGAGCCAAAGCGAACAAGGTACAGAGATCGAGATCACCCCATGGCAAGATCGTGCGTTTTTCTACACCAAGGTTAAAGATCTTTACGACCGGATCTTCGGCATCATGGGCGCAGTGATGGCGTTGGTGGTGTTCGTGTCGCTGTTTAACACCATGACCATGTCGGTGACCGAACGCACTCGTGAAATTGGCACCTTATCGGCACTGGGTAGTTACCCTTCTGAAATCGTGGCGGGCTTTTTAAAAGAGGCGGGATTGCTGGCGGTGATTGGCAGTGCGATAGGCGCGCTAGTGAGTGGTTTGGTGTCGGTGTTATTGCTGGTGGTTGATATACAAATGCCACCACCTCCGGGTCGAACCGAAGGTTACCCACTCAACATTTACTTCTCATTAGAATTGGTTGGTTACGCCACTTTAGGTGTGCTGACGATATGTTTGCTAGCTGCTTATTTCTCTGCTCGCAAAGGCGTGAACAAGCCAATCACGGAGGCGCTGGTTTATGTGTAAATTTACTCGTTCACTCACTGTTTTAGGTTCTGTATTGGTTTTGGTTCTAGCATCGACGCCAAGCTGGGCAGTCGATTCACAACAAGTCACAGAGATGATCGCCAAGGCGGATAGCTATCGCTTGAACAGCGAACAGGCGTCTAAAGTGGTTTCTCTGGTCGCGCTATATCAAGACGAGCAACTAGACAAAACCCGCGAATACAACGTCTACACAAGACCAAACCGAGAGTCGCTGGTCGTGTTCAAGTCGGCGGTCGAGGCGGGTCAAAAGATGCTGATGATAGAGGACAACTATTGGTTACTGATGCCGAAATCGCGCCGACCTATCCGAATCACACCAATGCAGAAACTCTTGGGTGAAGCTTCGGTAGGGGACATTTCGACGCTCACTTGGAGCGAAGATTACCAAGGTAAGTGGGTTGCCGAGCAACAGGTTGAGAGGTCGACTGGCGAGACACTCGATACTTATCATCTAAAGCTAACGGCGAAAACCAAGGGTGCCAGCTATCAATCGATTGATCTGTGGTTAACGGCAGACCGAGCGTTTCCTGTTAAAGCGGATCTGTATCTGCGTTCTGGAAAACTGGCCAAGCAAGCTTGGTTTACTGAAGGCGTGCGAGATGGCTTGCCAAGTGTAGTTTCGATGACTTTGCTCGATAAGATTCAACCAAGTAAGAAAACCGTGATTGAGTACCGCGAGGTAAGCGAACAAGCTTTAGCGGACAAATACTACAACCCTGCTTACTTATCACGTAATAGCGTGTCTGGGCTTTAGGTGGGTGCCATGAAAGCTTCTAGTCGTCGATTCCACATCAAGCCTTTAATCGTTACTTTCCTTGTGCTGCCTTGTATGAGTAATACGACTCAAGCGGACGATCTGAACCTAGCCTGGGACTGGCAATTGAGTGCTGAGGCCGTTGAATCGAGAGAGTCGCCATTTAACCCTTTCGTATCTGACAATCGCCAGTCACTCAATGGTTTTTTGGATCTTGAGGTTGGATATGGCAATTGGCTTGGCCTGTTTGCCGTGAAAGCCAATGATATTTTGACTAATACTCCTCAAGACCAAGACGCGAGCTTTGAATCGGAATTCATTGTGCGCGAGCTGTTTTGGCAAGGTGGTGTTGAACTGTCTAATTCAGCGTTCGGTGACCACTATCTTGATGTCACGCTTGGCAAGGTTCGTTTGGATTGGGGCGTGGGCTATGGCTATCGACCGTTAGACATCATCAAACCTTATCGACAAAACCCAGTGGGCATTGTCGCAGAAGAGGGCGCAGGTGTTGCCTCGGCGTCACTGTTCGATATGACGGGCGAATGGACACTGCTTTACAGCGATTCGTCATGGACTTCCCAAGACGTAAATGAATTCGAAAAGCAGAATCAGCAACAAGGCTTTGGGATACGTCGTTACAATCTGGTTGGCGACCACGAATATCAATGGATCGCTTATTACGACGATGTACGCCACGGCTTGCTTGGAGCGAGCTTGGTGTCGGTATTAAATCTCGCGTGGGAGTTTCACGGTTCGATGGTTTATCAGCGACAAAGTTTGGGTTACAGCCAGCCTAACTCACTGCATAAACCGGTTTATCTAGAAGAGCAGGGCGAGGCTTACCAAGCCTTACTCGGACTGATATGGGGCAACGAGACGGGCCACAATGTGGTACTGGAATACTGGTTTGATAGCCGCGCTTGGAGTGACTCTGAGTGGCAAAGCGCTTTAGAGAATGCGGAATCTTTGTCTCTTAATCCCATGACAACATCGTTGGCGGGCTCTTACGCTCAAGGCTATCAACACGCCAATTTGGTTCAACACAACCTCATGTTTCACTGGTCTTTGGACTCGACACATGGCTGGCTTGAAGATATCACGCCAACATTTGATGTCATGCTGTCTCCACAAGACGGTGGCTTTATTGCTACGCAGTGGCTCAATTATCAGGCTTTCGATAATGGCGATTCATCGTTGGAATTGGAACTTGCTGCACGCTTTCTAGGCGGTAAAAGTGATTCTGCTTACGCCAACTTACCGGATAGTCATATGATTCTTTTAAATATCAAAGGACGATTTTAATGGACACTTCTTCAAACAGTCGCTTTTCATGGATTAAAAGCTTCGCGTTCACTACGCTATTTTGCGTTCTTATTGCAATTACAACCAATACGATTTGGGGAGGCGGATTAACGGTTAACCTGGCAATCAGTTTTGGCTTTGGCTACAGCGCCGTGGGTTCTTCTTTCATCTTGGTGAAGTTGTTTAAGAGGACATCTCGAACGCTTGAGGTGGGTATCTCAATGGTGATCGCGATGACCTTTGGTACCTTGAACGCACACTATTGGTTGAACGGGTATTTCGGGGCTAATATCTCGGACCTTAAATCTGTAGTCTTGCTCGGTGTGATCTTCTGTTCGGTTTGCTATTACTATTTCTATACTCGGGAGCAGCAGTTACGTGCCGATAACGAATTGGAAGTGGCCAAGCGTCGTCAGGCCGACCAAGAAAAGGTGGTGGTGCTAAGCCAGCTTAAACAACTGCAAAGCCAAATTGAACCGCACTTCTTGTTCAACACGCTTGCGACCATCAATGTATTGATTGAGAGTGACAGCGCGAAAGCCAAGTTGATGCTCGAAAAACTGACTGACTTATTGCGTGTAACTCTGAAAAACAGCCGCACTGAACAATCGACCATCGCACAAGAGGTCGACTTGTTAGACGCTTATCTTAATATCCAAAAGATACGCTTGGGTGAGCGCTTAACGTTCTCGATTGAAACACACGAGATTAGCGATTTGCAGGTGATTCCACCGTTCTTGATTCAACCTTTGGTCGAGAATGCACTCACGCACGGCATCGAGCCCAAAGCCGCTGGTGGCCAAGTGAATATTCGTATTACTCAACAAGCACAGCAGCTAAAAATTGAAGTGGCTGATAATGGCGCTGGGTTGAAAACGCCTTCTGCGAATACGGGTCACGGTGTTGGGTTAAGCAATATTCGTCAAAGAATCGAAACCCTGTATGGTGATAAGGCGAGCCTAACGATTACTGAACACGCTGAAGGCGGGGTAGTCTCGACGATCTTGTTACCGTTGACTGAGGCAGCCGCCTAGAATTACAGATCAGAAAACACCGAACAGTGACGCAAAATAGACGATTTACAGTGTGAATTTAAAGGACTAACCATGAACAACCCAACAGTACAGCCGAGCGTAACGGCGATAATCGCAGACGATGAAGCACTGTTAAGGCACCACTTAGACAAGAGCCTTGCTGAGGTTTGGCCGGAGTTAGAAATCGTCAGTAAAGCACAAAACGGTTTGGAGGCGATGGAGAGTATTCAGCAGCTTAAGCCCGACGTGGCTTTTCTCGATATTCGTATGCCGGAACTGGATGGTATCTCTCTGGCGAAACAACTCAACAAGTTAGATTCACCGCCATTGATTGTGTTTATCACGGCTTATGACGAATACGCGGTCAAAGCTTTTGATCACAATGCGATGGACTACCTGCTTAAGCCAATCAATGAAGAGCGTTTACTGGCCACATGTCAGAAAGTGCAAGCGCGTCTGTCGAGCAATCAAACACAAACAGGTACCACGCCAGAACAGCCCGATATCACGGCGTTAATGGCTCAGCTTCAACAACTATCCCAGTCGACGTCACAGCAAACGCAGCCTCCTTATCTATCGGAGAAAAAGTATCTCACATGGCTCAAAGCCAGTGTAGGGGAAGACATTCACCTAATCGCCGTCGATGATGTCGCTTACTTCAAAGCAGAAGACAAGTACGTGTCTATATTTAAGAAGGGTCAAGGGGGATCGCTAGAGGAGTATATTCTTCGCGTGTCACTAAAAGAGTTGATAGCGCAACTCAATCCTGATGAGTTTTGGCAAATCCACCGTTCAGTGGTAGTGAAAGTTTCCGCCATTGATAAGGTGAAGAAAGGGCTCTCAGGTCAGATGTCGGCGTATGTGTCAGGGGAAAAGCTACCCATCAGCCGCGCCTCACAAGCGTTGTTTAAGGGTATGTAGAGAACTGGCTGAAATTTATGTAGCTTATTGATTTTAAATAGATGTAGTTAGCGAGTCTAAAATCGATTTAATAGGCTCTTATCTAAATGCCTATTTAAATGAGCACAGCGATCTTACATAACGATTGGTGATTTATAAAATAAAGATCCAGATCACAAAGATACTCATCAGGTTCAATATTAAATAATAATCGTTAGCTCAATCTGTATATTGTCGATGAATGACATTAAGAGGTTGTTATGAAAACATATTATTTAGCGACGGCTCTATGCCTCACCTTAGTTGGCTGTAGCTCAACATCAAAAACTACCGAAACGCCAATCCAGCCGGATCCGGCATGGACTTCAGGCCAACTAGAAAATGGCCTTACTTATCATGTTTATCCAGATCATGAAGAATCCGTATCTGTTCGTTTAGTCGTGCACGCCGGTTCGATTCAAGAGACTTCTCAACAAGAAGGCTACGCGCACTTTTTGGAACACATGGCATTCAATGGCAGTAAGAATTTCTCTCAGAACGATGTGATTCGTCTATTCGAAGACGCAGGCGCTAGCTTTGGTGCTGATATTAATGCCTACACTTCTTATGAAGAGACGGTCTACCAGTTAGATTTGCCAGATAACATCCAATTGCAGTCTGCTTTGACGTGGATGCGTGACATTGGTGATGGCCTGGATCTATCAAGTTCAGAAGTCGAAAAAGAAAAAGGCGTGGTTCTTGGTGAGTTCCGTATGGCTCGCCTCGATGATAAGTCATTCGGAGATATATATTATGATTACTTCGTTGAAGGCGGCCCGTACCAATCGCAAGATGCATTAGGGACTAAATCGTCGATCGTGAATGCTACTCCTCAAGGCATCACCAACTTTTATCAGACTTGGTATCAACCTCAAATAGTTGAGCTGGTCGTTTCTGGTGATGTGGACATCAAAACTGTGATTCCACTTATTGAAGAAAAGTTTTCTAGCTGGGAGCGTGGCGATACGCCGAGACCAGAGAAACAGAAAACGACCTCATTCAATGAAGATGATTATGTTGAGTACGCAGGAAGAGAAGCGCCAAGCATCACTCTGACGTTTAACCGCGGTTCAAATATAGTTGAAAATCATGCTCAGCAGAATCAACGCAGGTTAGATGAAACCGCTCAGCAATTGATTCAACGACGATTAGAAGCGGTGTTCAATGATGCCGCGTTCCCGACTCAATGGATTGCATCTGATAGTTATCGAATGGGCGCTTTTTACTATTCGTCAATAAGTGTTGGGTTTCCGGCTGGAGACCGTGAAGTTATCCAACAAGATCTGCTTTCTACATTGGCATCATTGCGTGATTTTGGTGTTTCGGAAACGGATATTGCTGGCGAACTGTACTACTACCAAGACTTGCTGGATAACATCGAGCATAACTGGGATAAAATGGACAGTGTTGAACACGCGAACTACAAAGTGAGTGCGTTAGTCAATGATCGAATAGTCCAATCACAGAAAGATTATCAAGCAAGCTTGGAAGCTTTCATCGCTAACTTGAGCCTTGAAGTGATTAACGACAACATCAAGAATCTACTTTCTGATGATTACTTTATTGTTATTGGGATGGATGACAATGAAGACAGAACCGCGATCATCAACTCTCTCGATAGTTTAAAAGCCACGTATAGCGAGGCGGGAGTTGCGCCGCTTGCGATTGGAACAGCCAGCGCTTTTGCTGTACCTAGCTCGCAAGGCGAGGTTGTACTTGCTGAACAAATGTCTATTGACCCATACATCCAAAAGTGGACGTTAAGCAATGGCATCGACATGTGGTACCTGCGTGATTATGAGGCAGGTGATGATGTTGGGGTGATGTACATGAGCCTCGGCGGAAAAGCCGCTTTGGATCCGAGCTTGTACCCAGCTGTTGAGGTTGCGTTACCTACCTTCGCTCGAAGTGGTGTCGGTGAGTTTACGGGCTCTGAGCTTTTAGCGTACTTTGATCGTGAAAATATTAGCGCCGATTCTTTCATTGGTAATACTCGTCATGGTATTGAATTTAATATCAATAAAGACGGACTTAAAGATACGTTTGCTGCGCTTTATACCTTCATAACTGCGCCTAAAATTGTTCCCGAGCAGTTAGAGGCAGTGAAACAGGAGTTTGTACAAGGTCAAGAATCTTTCTTGAGCAGCCCTGTCGGTCAGTTTGAGCGCGCAAGAAACCAGAATATCTATCGTCAAGACAGTGGCCACCTCTTTGTTGATAAAGAACGTGTTGAAGCGGTTTCTGTGGAAGACGTCGCTAATCTTCATCAGCAATTGTTTGGTCAAATGAGGCATAACCAATTGGTGATCGTGGGTGACATCGACCCAAGTGAATTAAAGCCTTTGGTTGAGCAATACTTGGCTTCGATTCCATTAGAAAAAGCTGAGGTTCCTGAATTTAAGGTGGCTTACAAGCAGCCATCTGAATCACGCATTGATTTAGCGATCAACAATGTGAATAGTGCAGAGTACATCCTACGAGTTATCTCTGAGCCTAGCGTTGAAGTTAAAATGTCGGCAAAAGATGTTTTCATGGAAGACTTGCTGCAGCGCTTGCTGGCGACTCGTTTAGATACCTATATTCGTGAAGAGTTGAGCTTAGATTACTCGCCATATGCGTATTCAGCATCCGCAGATAGTGAGCTGAGTGGTGAGTGGGTTATCGGGGCGATGGTAGCGCCGGAGAACGTTGACCAAGTCGAAGTGGCGATCGATAAAGTGATTGCAGACCTTTTACAAGGCGTCTCTGAAAAGGAAATGCACGCAGTCGTGAAACAGTTTGAAGCGGACTTCACGCCTCTCGAGATGAGCTCTATTGACCAAGCATGGTACCTGTCTCGTTATTTACTTCATGGTTACGATATCGAAGCTTTGTCTCAAGTTGAGCGAGTGGCGAGGTCGATTACTGCGGAAGACATGAATCAACTTGTCCAACGCATCTTTGGTGAAAATAGCCGTAAGGTTAAGAACATCATGCGTCCTAAAGCCTAAAGCCTAAAGCCTAAAGCTTGAAACCAACAGAAAGAGACAACTCAAAGCCAAGCGAGCACCGCTTGGCTTTCTTGTTTTCCCACCATTCATAACGTCTATGCCTCACCTGTTGTTAAGCCGTTTTAGATCTATGTAAATCTAAATTTTGAGATCGCTTAATCGGTTGCATCGTATCATTTTCTAAAAAAATGTTTTAAATCAAGACAGCGTTTCATTTGTATTGTAGATTGACGATCTACGAGAATGTTGTTTGGATATTAGATTGCTTAAACTGGGTACCCGATTAGTCTTAATGTTGTTTTTACTGAGCTTTGGCTTAGTGAATTCTAACGGCTATTCGTTTCCTTCTAAGCCATTTCAAATATACTCGGCTCAAGAGCAATCTTCACAGAATGAGCAATCTTCCTCGATAAAACAGTGTAAACAAGCCGCTACGGATAACCCGTCGAGCTACTTCGAGTGCAACAAAGCTCAGTTTGGCACCGTGCCTTCTGGTGACAGTTCTAACTATCACGACACCGAATCAAGCCTTCAAGCAGCAAACTTCAGACGTATGCTCAGTAATGAGCAAGAAAGCGTGGCCGATCTTGAGCCTGCTTATCACCTACTGATCGACTTCTCTCCCCCTTCATTACTGGCTTCTCTGCTTTTCAACACACCATTGTTGGATTCCAAGCAGCACTGGACCAGCATTGTGAGTTCTCCGTCCTCCCGGCTTGCTGGGTGGAAAGAGGGCAACATCCAATACTCGCATTTCCGAGAACTTCTTAGCTAATCGTTTGACCCTAAATTGGTCGTATCGATGGTCACTTGTGCCCGTTGAACTCGCCAGTTAATCAAAACAAGCATAGCGACATCAGCTTTAGCATCACTATCTTTCAATCAGCTTGTTCTGGTCGTGATTAGCCATCGCTCGTGTTCGCAAAATATTAGACATACCAATCGTAGTAAATAACTGGTCACCCTAGCTGGTTAAAATGCTCGATCACTGCTTTTTTCTGGTGCTATTTTTGAGCACGTATTTACGGTGATTGGTAGAAAGAAGAGATCTTGACTGTGAAAAAACGCATTCAAAGAAAACAAATAAACCACTACTCAAAGTGGAAATACGTGGTGCTTATCGCCACTATCATCATCATGGTTCTGAGTGCTTTACCTTCTTGGTATGGCGAGAATGCGTCGGTTCAAATTAACAACCGTTCTGAACAGACCATCGATGCGAGTCAAATTACCCAATACCTTGCGAGCGAAGGCATCCAAGCTAAATCGGCATTTCAAAAAAACAAACGTTTAGTCGTGATCTTAGAAGACGCTGAACAACAAGCGAAAGCCAAAGAGGTGCTGAATGAGCGCCTATTGGATAACGCGACGGTTGCGCTAGCGATGGAACCAGCAGCACCTAGATGGCTAACTGACATGGGCTTTGCGCCGATTCAGTTAGGCCTTGATTTACGTGGTGGTGTGCAGTTCTTATTAGAAGTGGATATGGAGCCTGTTTATCACGCGCAAGCTCAAGCGATGGTCGACGAGGTGACCAGTCAGGTGCGTTATGCCCGCGGTAAAGTGGTGAACAACCAAGTTCAGTTTGATTTCCGTACCGACGCCGATTTCGAAAAAGCCCAGAAGCTGATTCGTCAAGAGTTCCCACAATGGCTACGTAACCGCTCAGATAAATCGCTAACGTTAACTCAGTCTGAAGAAGAACAAAGAACGCTACGTAACCTAACCGTTCAACAAAACCTACAGATCATGCGCAGCCGTATTGAAGAGCTAGGCATCACTGAGGCATCGATTCAACGCCAAGGAGAAAGCCGTATCCGTATCGAATTACCGGGTGTACAAGACCCTGCAGCTGCGAAAGACGTGATTGGTGCTACGGCTTCATTAGCGTTCTACTCTGTGTACGACAACGCAACGCGCAATACTCAAACTCTGAAAGATTCAGATGGTAATCGTGTCGTGGTTGCTCGCAAAGCAGTGCTGAGCGGTGAACACATTATCGATGCGCGTAGTGGCATTGGTGAGATGGGCAGTGCAGAAGTAAACATCACGTTGGATTCTTCTGGTGGTAAGAAAATGTCTGAGTTTTCTCGCCATAACATCGGCAAGCCAATGGCGACCGTTTACAGCGAATACAGCCGTGACAGAGCCGGTAACAGCGAAAAAACCAGCGAAGTAATCAGTGTGGCGAACATCCAATCTCAACTGGGTAGCCGCTTCAGAATCACTGGTGCAGGCAGCATGGCAGAAGCACAAGAGCTTGCTCTATTGCTACGTGCCGGTTCATTAACAGCGCCTGTTACCATCATTGAAGAGCGTACTATTGGCCCATCTCTGGGTGCTGAAAACGTAACGAATGGCTTTGCTGCTTTGGCTCTTGGCCTTGGTCTGACTCTCACGTTTATGGCGCTATGGTACCGCCGCCTTGGTTGGGTCGCGAACTGTGCATTGGTGGTTAACATGACCACGTTGTTTGGTTTGATTGCCTTGCTACCGGGTGCGGTGTTAACTCTGCCGGGTATTGCGGGCTTGGTACTGACCGTCGGTATGGCGGTAGACACTAACGTGCTTATCTTCGAGCGTATTCGAGACAAGATGAAAGAAGGGCGCAGCTTTGCTAGCTCTATCGATCGTGGTTTCGATAGCGCATTCTCGTCAATTTTCGATGCTAACGTCACCACCATGATCGTTGCTGTGGCTCTATACACCATTGGTAATGGACCGATTCAGGGCTTCGCTCTGACTCTAGGCTTAGGTCTTCTAACCAGTATGTTCACGGGCATTTTTGCTTCACGAGCGATCATCAATTTGGTTTGGGGGCGTGACCAACGCCACGATGTAAGGATTTAAGCATGAGTACTTCAAAAATGACTATTTCAGACCGCTATTTTTCAAATAGCTATATTTCGGATAAGAATATGACTCGCCTTCGTAAGGTGATGTCTGCGATATCTATTGTGCTGTTCATGAGCTCTGTGATGCTGGTGGCGGTGAAAGGTTTTAACTGGGGCTTGGACTTCACAGGTGGTGTGGTTGCCGAGGTTCAGCTCTCTGATCAAGTCACCAAAGATGCGTTAAAAACAAAACTTGATACAGCTTTCCAACAAGACGTGCAAGTGGTTGGTATGGCAGAACAGGATCGCTGGACAATCCGTTATAGCCAACTGACAGACGCTCCACAGCCAAACTTAGTGGATGCTTTGTCTTCTGTAAGCGACCAAGTAAAAGTGCTTAACAGCAGCGTGGTTGGCCCTCAAGTTGGTCAAGACATGGTTGACCAAGGTGGCTTAGCGGTATTGGTGTGTTTCCTAATGATCATGCTGTACCTGAGTGTACGTTTTGAATGGCGTTTAGCACTCGGCGCCCTTGCCGCGATCATCTATGACGTGACGCTTATCTTGGGTCTATTCGCTTTTACTCAGTTTGAGTTCAACCTGACCGTATTGGCGGCCGTGCTAGCGATTCTCGGTTACTCATTGAATGACTCGATCATCATCGCCGACCGTGTACGCGAAATGCTGCGCGGCAACCCAAACGGTGATACTGATAACCTGCTTAACGAATCGGTTAAAGCGACCTTCTCACGCACCATGGTGACTTCAGGAACAACGCTAATTACCGTATCTGCGCTTTGGCTACTTGGTGGAGCCGCGCTGCAAGGTTTCGCTATTGCACTCGTTGTCGGCATTGTCAGCGGTACGTGGTCTTCAGTTTCTGTCGGCATCACACTGCCTAAGTTACTTGGCCTACAGCCTTGTCACTACCAAGTGAAAGCGCCAGTAGAAGTTGAGGGTGAGTACCCTTAGTCAAGCTAAGCTAGCTTATGCACGCTAGGCCGATTTACTTACGCTATTAACCTAAATCAATAATGAAAGCCCCTGAACTCACTTAGCCCCCTAAGTAAGCTCAGGGGCTTTATTTTTTATAAGAGTCAACTGGTTAGAGAAAAGTGAGCCTATTTCAAAAAACGATGGATTGAGCAGGCAAGCCCTCATGATATGAAGTATGTTTAGATGACGTTCGTAGAAATGAGGCAAGGGAATGGAATATCGACATCAATGTCATGTAGGCGACCATGGTGATGCGCTAAAGCATCCAGTATTGAGTGCACTTGTTCAGTCATTAATGCAGCAACATTCACGCCTCAATGTTATCGACACGCACTCTGGTACAGGGTGTTATGACCTCACCACCGCACCAAGTAATCACGCCGGTGAGTTTGCTGAAGGGGTCGGGTACTTGTGGCGCAATAAGGCTTATCTTCCTCCGGCATTCGCTTCTTTTATGTCGGTACTGGAATACTACAATCCGAATCAACTTATCTCTTTGTATCCGGGTTCTGCTGCCATCACTTACCAACAAGGTCGCAGCCAAGATAGCTTCTATTTTTCAGACATTCAGCAAGATGAAGCTGATTTACTGCAAACCAATATTGAGAAGTTACAATGTAACCTAGATATTTCAAGCAAGCTTACGATTAGCGCAGGTGATGGGCTTAAAGCGTTACCTGATGACGTTGCTAAACATGACAACCACCATCTGATTGTTATCGACCCACCCTATGAAACCGATTCAGAATATCTCGCGGTGGTTGATGCCTTGGTTAAGGCGTATCAGCAATCTGAGAAGGTATCTGCACTAATTTGGTACCCGCTCTACACGGATGACAAGAGCTCACTGATTTTGAACCACTGTGTGACCGCAGTGAAAGATGGTTTGCTGCCAAGTCCTATTAAGTCGGAGCTTCGCCTTCGTGATCCTAAGGGGGATGATCGCCTGATCGGTAGTGGTTTACTGTTGTTCAATCCTCCCCAAGGCATTGCGGGAACGGTCGCGGATACGCTTGATTATTTACACAGCCAACTCGCCACTAATGGTGAAGGCTACTGGCAAATGAGAAGCTTATAGATCTGATTTTTATGGGTTTTATGATGGTTTTCTAGACATCACTAACTAAACCACTGTTATTTATGTGGTTTAAATTGACCAAACGCTAACTTTTATCGATTGATTAATTGCAGTGAATCATTTAAAAATAGTACATCAATGCGCACAGGTGCATACTGGCTCATAAGTTAAATAATTACCCCTAATTAATATCAGATTGTGGTTTACCCCCTAAACTGCATAAGGCTCGCACTAGTCACGCGAGCCTTTCTTTTGCCTGTCGGAAATGTTTCTAGTGGTTAGAAACAATCATCTCCTCCAAATTCACTACAACGCTGGATAATCGATGTAGCCTTTTTCGTTGCCGCCGAACAGAGTGGCGCCATCAAGATCGGATAGTTCACTGCCGTTTTGTAGGCGTGAAACGAGATCTGGATTCGCAACGAATGGGCGACCAAATGCGACAAGGTCGGCGTAGCCTTTGCTTAACACTTCTTCGGCGCGTTCTGGTGTGTAGCTGCCAGCAACGATGATGGTGTTAGAGAACAACTCTCTTAGTTCTACGCGGAAGCTTTCAGGTATCACAGGCGCGTCATCCCAATCGGCTTCTGAAAGGTGCAGATAAGCGATATTACGAGCTTGCAGTTCCTTTGACGCTTCTAAAATCGTTGGCACGATGTCTGGGCAGTTCATGTCTTTGAAGGTGATGAATGGGGCTAAACGTACGCCCACTTTGTCAGCACCAATCGCTTCAATTACCGCATCCACGACTTCAATTAGAAAGCGAAGTCGATTCTCACGACTGCCACCATAGTTGTCGGTGCGTTTGTTTGAGTTGGTTCTTAGGAACTGGTCAATCAGGTAGCCATTACCACCGTGGATTTCCACTCCGTTGAACCCTGCCTCGACTGCTTTTTTCGCTGAGTTAGCAAAATCTTGAACAACACGATCGATGTCTGCTTGGGTCATCTCTCTTGGTTGGATGCAATCCACCATGTTGCCGTTACCATTCTCATCAGAGATCCAAACCTGCGTTTCTATTGGAGCTAATGCAGAAGGTGCAATCGGTAACTCGCCTTTTTGAAAGGTAGGGTGTGATACTCGGCCTACATGCCATAGCTGGCAGAATATCGCGGCACCTTGTGCTTTTGCTGCTGTTGTTACTGACTTCCAACCTTCGATTTGTGCATCGGTATAAACGCCGGGTGTGAATGAGTAACCTTGAGAGTCATCAGAGATCTGCGTTGCTTCCGTGATGATCAGCCCTGCACTTGCGCGTTGTTGGTAATAGGTTGCCATCATGTCGTTTGGCACGTTTCCAGGTTGGCTAGTACGAGCGCGTGTCATGGGTGCCATAACCACGCGGTTTTGTAGTGCTAGGCCTTTCAGTTCTGATGCTTCGAATAATTTGTTCATGGTTTCTACCTTGTTTTAATGCTGTGATCTTTCGTTTTTTATTGGGGCGATAAGTCGCGTTATTTGCTTTCTGCTGGGCTGAAAATAGAGTTGCTCTGTGGCTTTTCAGATCGGTTGGCTTTTGCAATAAGCAACAAACCAATCACTGGGACAACAACGGCTGCGAACGGAATCATTCCTGCGCCTAGTTGGCTGTCGAGTACCATGCCGCCAAGGAATCCACCAAAGGCATTGGCTAAGTTAAACGCTGAGATATTCGCAGTTGCTGCTAGCTCTTGCCCTTCGCCACCGTGGTTCATTACTCGAAGTTGCATGGCAGGGACGTTCGCAAATGATGCAATACCAAAGACAAATGCAGCTGCAACGAAGAGGATTTTGTTGTCTACCACAAGGCCAACCACCACCAATGACACGATCATTGCGACAGCCCAAAACATTGAAGCTTTGCCTAGGTTTTTATCTGAAGAGCGTCCGCCCAAGGTGTTACCGATGATTAAGCCAACACCTACAATCACTAAGATCCAAGTCACTGATTCTTGACTGTAACCCGTGATGTGCATGGCGATTGGCGCAAGGTAACCGTAAAGCGTCATGAAGCCAGACCAAGCAAAAGCGGTGATCGCCAAGCTGATGAGAAGCATTGGATTTTTGAATGCCAACAGCTGAGTTTTGATGTCTTTCGCTTCGCTGTGACCTGAAGATTTGATTGACGTTAAGATTGAAATCATGGCGATGGTGCCAAGTGCTGCCACGGTAAAGAAAGTGGTGTGCCAACCGAATTGCAAGCTCACCCAAGTTCCTGCGGGAACCCCAAGAACGTTAGCGAGTGTTAAGCCAGCAAACATCTGACCGACAGCACGACCTGCCATTTTTTCAGACACTAAGTTGGTTGCGACAACTGCACCTATGCCATAGAAAGGACCTTGCACTAAACCTGCGATAACGCGGCTTGCAAGTAGAAGTGGGTAGCTAGGAGCTAAGGCTGACAAGATATTGCCGATGATGAACAAAGCCATTAAGCCAATCAGTACCATCTTCTTGTTAAAACGTGCGAGGTAGATGGTTAAGATCGGGCCACCAATAACGATAGCCAATGCGTAAGCACTGATTAGGTAGCCGGCTTGACCTTCGGTGATCGAAAGGGATGTGGCAATTTGTGGAAGGATGCCTGCGATAACAAACTCAGCGGTGCCGATGGCAAAAGCTGCGAGTGTCAGTATCCAAACTTGGAATGGAATCTTTTCTTTATGGGTAGTTTCTTTATGGATAGTTTCTTGGTGGACGGTTTCTTGTTTCATGATGATCTACCTATGTAAATTCTTGTTTGTTAGGACGTGAGATACACGCCCTAACGATTGTTCTTTATGTCTTTGCTTCTTTGCGGAGTGTTAGCCGAGTAGAGCGCCGCCATCGATATCGATGATTGACCCAGTGACGTATGGGTTATTAATTGCGAACAGGTAACCCATGGCTATCTCTGAAGGCTCGCCAACCTTACCTGCGGGTAGGTTGTTTTTGGCGTTGTCGTACATGTTTGCACGAGCGGAATCGTCCATGTTTTTGTAGGCTTCCGTCATGGTTAAACCCGGGCTAACGGCATTGACTCGAATAGGTGATAGCTCTTTCGCCAGTATTTTGGTTACGCTTTCTAGTGCGGCGTTGATGGCGGTTTTTACGTAAGTACCAGCAACAACTTTGCGTGACAACATGCCAGTTGTGAACGTGATAGACCCGTTTGGCGTCATGTAGCGTGCGGCATGTTTGGCTACGTTTAAGCTGCCCCAAAACTTAGTGTCAAAAGCTGTCTTAGCGTTTGCGGTTGCTACGTCTGTTACTTTTCCTGCGGGAGCGGATGAGCCAGCCGTTACGATTAAGTGGTCAAACACGCCAATCGATTCGAAGTATTCACAAATCGACTTTTCATCGGTGATATCAACGCCTGTGTGTCGGCTGGCAATATGTACCGTGTTGTTCTCGTTTCTTAGTTGCATCGCTAGTGCTTTGCCGATACCTGATGTGCCACCAATGATGACGAAAGTGCGTTGCTCTTGTTTAGTCGATTCGTTAGTCATGCTCTGAATTCCTGCGTTGTTCTGTTGATGTTTGTCATTATATTTATTCGACTAAATTTGATAATTGGTTAAAATATAAATTCATTATTCGGTTAACCTGAATAGTGTGACTGAGTATTCAAATCGAGCATTAAGATCGAGAAGTAAGACAAAGAGGTGGAAGCGAGAATCGTATGGATAAGTTTTCAGATATGGCGATGTTCGTCAGTATTGTTAAGCATCACGGGTTAGCGGCGGCGGGGCGAGAGTTAGGGCTTTCTCCTGCGACCATGACAGCAAGGCTGCAGGCGCTTGAAGAACGATATGGTGTGAAGTTGTTGAATCGAAGTACGCGTCATGTGTCTTTGACCGACTCAGGGGAGCTGTATCACAAGGCATGTTTGGAGATTTTAGACAACGTCAGTGAGGCCGAAAACCTGATTCAAAATGGCGTAAAAGAAGTCAAAGGCTCGTTAAAAATCGCCGCGCCAAAAGACATCGGAAAACAGTACATTCTTCCTATTCTCTCGGAATTTTGTCAGCAGTATCCGGACGTTATTCCTTACCTGTATTTGAACGATAACCTCTCGAATATTGCTGAATCTGGCATGGATATCGTGGTCCGTTATGGTGAACTGGTCGACAGCAGTTTGATATCCAGACGCTTATCGCCAAGCCGACGTGTGTTGTGCGCTTCTCCTGAATATCTTGCTAAACATGGAACACCGTTAACACCACAAGATTTGGTCGAACACGACTGTTTAGCCATGCTGCGTAGCAATGAAGAGCTCAAGACATGGCACTTCCAAGACAATGATATGAAGAAGTCGGTGACGGTTGTGCCGAAGCGATTTTCAGATGATGGTGAAGTGATTCGGTACTGGGCATTAAAAGGTGAGGGCATTGCGCTTAAATCGGTGTTGGATGTGCAAGACGACATCAATAACCAACGCCTTGTTACTCTGCTGAATGGTTACATGAAAAACTTCAATACCGCGATGTCGGTGTCGAGTGCCGACTTGAATGTGGTGTACATCAGCAAGAAATATCAGCCGAAGCGTATCCGGTTGTTTCTTGATTTCTTGTTTGAGCGGTTTGGCGATTTGGTTGAAAAGTCTAGTTAGATTAGCCGAGAAGCAGCGCATGACAGATCTCTCGAACTCAACACCCGGGTACGGACAGAGAACATTGAACTGGTTATGATACGACCAACATAAGGATGTGATTGGAGAGAAAAATGAAAGTCGTCGGAGATACGGTTATCCAACCTTTTCACAAGGCAACCTGCCATTGCGGTGCGGTTGAACTAGAGTTCAGCTTACCTAACGGGATAGAAAAACCACGCCGCTGTGATTGCTCTATCTGTCGTCGCAGGGGAGCGATTGTGGGCTCTGTTGCACTGGACGGCATCAAGATCCTCAAAGGTGCGGAGCATCTCAAGCTTTATCAATTCAATACCAACACCGCAAAGCATTATTTCTGCTCAAACTGCGGCATCTATACCCATCATCAACGCCGTTCTAGCCCAAATGAATACGGTTTTAACATCGGCTGTTTGGAAGGGGTAAATCCTTTTGATATTGGTGATGTGGTGACCAACGATGGTGTCAATCATCCAGCTGATCGTTAATTTATTGAGCTTTAAAAAGGGAAGAAATTATGTCTGAATATGGAGCGGTCATTCGCTGGAAAAAAGCAGAAGATGAAGTCTTTAGCGACAATCAATACAGTCGAGGTCATACGTGGGAGTTCGATGGTGGTGTCACTGTGCCTGCTTCGTCCTCTCCACATGTTGTGCCACTGCCGTTTTCGGTGGAAGCGAATGTTGATCCAGAAGAAGCGTTTATCGCGGCACTTTCTAGCTGCCATATGCTGACGTTTTTGGGCATTGCCGCAAAGCAGAAGTACGTGATCGACTCCTATGTCGATGATGCGATTGGTGTGCTGGAAGAAGATGAATCTGGCCGCTCATCGGTCACTAAGGTGACTCTGCGCCCTAAAATTGTGTTTTTAGGTACCAAAAAGCCCACCGCCAAGCAGCTCGACAAACTGCACCACTTGGCGCACAAAAACTGCTTTATCGCGAACTCGGTAAAAACGGACATTGTGGTAGAAACTAAAGCGTAAACCACACACGTTAACATCCAAAAACCGCGAGGTTGCTTAGTGCATCACTGGCGGTTTTTTTGTGTCTGTGTAATCCTACGTACGGTTTTAATTGAGTGACAGTTAGAAAGTTTTGAGAGATAGGTAGAGAGCTCTTGAATGGTAGGAATAGATTGATTAGCAGAGAGTTATGTTTAGCGTCCCATTGAATAGTTTTGTACATCGTGTGAGTGATAAAAGCCAAGTGATGGTGAATGCTGCGGAATGTGGATGTCAGTTGAAACGAGTTCGTCGTTCGCGTAATTGGCTGTTGGTCGCTCAAGAGTATCAACTCGTTGAATTTAAAACGATGTTAACCCATGAAAAAGACGGTTGGATAGCAATTGCAATCGACAAAGTGCTGCCTAAACCCGTGGTGTGTTTGGCATCTCTGTTGGCCGCTACACCTTCAATGACTGTGGCTCAGCTGGTGATGGAATCTGGATGTTCAATGGCCGAAGCAAGACGTGCTATTGATGAACATGAAGGTCTGTAGGCGTATTCAAATCGTGTGAAAAGAGAATTGCGAGCAGCAAAAAGCCCGTAACGATATTGCGCTGGAAAACGTCATATCGTTACGGGCTTTATCATCTGTGCTGCTGTTAAGCTAAGCCATGCGGCTGATGAAGCATTGAATCGATTAAGAGTTCGCTACTTTTACACGAATCGTGTTTTTGCCAAGCTTTGACAAGTTCAGCTTGTTTAGTGCCGCTTTAGCTTCTTCTTGCTCTGGCATTTCAACAAAAGCGAAGCCTTTTGAGTCGCCAGTTTCTTGGTCTAAAACTAGGCTGCACTCTTTTACTGAGCCAAACTCAGAAAATAGCACACGGATGTCTTGCTCAGAGGTAGAGCGCGATAGGTTACGAACTAGAAGTTTCATAATAAACCTTGAATATGAATTTACGCCGAGCATTGTCGCACACTTTCATGCTCACCCTCACAAATAATTACTCTAATCATTTCTTTGGTAATGTGTCGCTCTATTTACCGATTAAGCGAGCTGTTTACCTGCTAGCCGCGGTTTATCGTGATATCTGACACGAATCCATGCTCTGTGCTGGTCA
>NZ_JBGONQ010000047.1:0-24561 GCF_041439145.1 Vibrio sp. 1F255
ACAGCTCTGAAGGATCCTTCAACCGATCGCTTTGGCTTTAACTGATCGGCATTACACATTCAGTGGCTTTTTCTATTCAAGACGCTCTCTTTATAAAAACGCCCTGCTATTCAAGACTATAGGAATTATAGGTCTTGGATGTTCTCAGCTTCTAGCTCTTGGAAGTAGCGTAGAGTCTTAACTTTTAGCTCTTGTTGAGCTGGCTCATCAGCAACGATGATAGCTTTACGGTGCATCTGTAGAGCTGTAACAGTCCACATGTGGTTTACAGAACCTTCGATAGCCATTTGAAGCGCTTGAGCTTTGTTGTGGCCTAGAGAAAGGATCATCACTTCTTCTGCATCTAGAAGAGTCGCAACACCGATAGTTAGTGCGTATTTAGGAACTTGGTTGATGTCGCCATCGAAGAAACGAGAGTTCGCGATACGAGTGTCTTCAGTCAACGTTTTGATACGAGTGCGTGAAGATAGAGAAGAACCTGGTTCGTTGAATGCGATGTGACCGTCGATGCCTACGCCGCCCATGAACAGGTTGATTTTGCCGTATGAACGGATTTTCTCTTCGTATGCTGCACAGTGAGCATCGATATCTTCAGCTTTGCCGTCTAGCAGGTTGATGTTTTCTGCTTGGATATCAACGTGGTTGAAGAAGTTCTCGTGCATGAATGTGCGGTAAGACTCTGGGTGGTTAGGGTCGATGCCAACGTACTCATCCATGTTGAATGTTACAACGTGCTTGAAGCTAACTTCGCCAGCTTTGTAAAGTTCAATTAGCTCAGCGTAAGTAGTTAGAGGTGTGCTACCAGTAGGAAGACCTAGTACAAATGGACGCTCAGCCGTTGGAGCGAACTTGTTGATTGAATCTGCGATATGACGAGCAGCCCATTTACCTACTTTAGCTTTGTTGCTTAATGGAATAAGTCTCATTGATTTTGCCCCTAGAAATAAAATTTTATAGTGTTCTGAAACATTAATTCGCATTATAAAATAAGTTATCCAGTTCCGCTATTGTTTTAGGTCAAGTTTTTGCTTTTTTCGTCGTATCTGTGACTAGAACTCTCAAATTTGCACAATTATTGTATGGATATTTGGTAGCGTTAAACAAGATTAATACGTTTGTCATATATCGTCCGGTGGGTTTGATTCAGGGTCTGAAAGATCAACAAGCTTTGTTGAGTGGATGAGTGGATGAGTGGGTGGTCAGGAGTGCAATGGACGTATGATCAAAGAGTGATGCTTGTGTGGTACTGCCGTGCAAAAAAAGGAGAAAAAGTGAGGAAGTATCACCGACAGGCGTGAATGAGCATGGGTATATTTAAGAATAGTGATTATTCAAAGCTATCACTATGAATTTTCTATAAATATTGGTAAAACTGGACAGGTTGGCTAAACTTACTAATTACGAAGAAGATGCGTGTTTGTTTTAAGTTGCCTCTAATATGCTATGAAAAAAGGCCCAAAGTGATTGGGTATCACTTTGAGCAGTTTTACTAATCTTCTAACACTAACTCTCTTTCGTATTCTTCCCTAGGCACTTCACCGCGTTTGCAGCCGTTTAGGGTATGAAAGCGACGGCGTCCACGAGCCAGTTGAATGTACTTCAACCAAACACGCTCTAACTTGGACTTTGCCTTATGAGGGTGAGACAACACTTTAATGAAGTGTTTTTCTTCTGCATTGATTGGTGCTAGTTCACCAGTTTCAAGTGCAAGCATAGTGTCACCAAACAAGGTTAGGATTTCCTCTTCTGAAAGAGTAAAATCACCCGACTTAGCGAACCCTCTCGGGAATTTAATGGTGTCATAAAAACGTTTTTTTCCGTGTCGGAATTCGGTCTCAGACATATCAGCCTCAGTAATGTGGTTAGATAGAAATTAGTGTTTATTGCTCACGCGAAAATATTGTTAAAAGGCTAAAATAGGAAACAAAATGTTTTTGCCTTTACGATAAACAATCCTAGATCGGCTAGTTAGCAGATTTATTACAGAGATGTATTTGATGGATGTGAAAGTATTTAGAACCTTTCTTGAGGTTGCAAGGGTGCGCCATTTTGGGCGTGCAGCTGAAAACTTGTATTTAACACAAGCGGCGGTGAGTGCGCGGATCAAACAGCTTGAAGGCTATTTTGATACTCAGCTCTTCATTCGTGACCGCAATAACATCAAACTCACATCTTCCGGTGAACGTTTGATTGGTTATGCCGAAGTGATGGTGTCCACCCTACAACAAGCCAAATTTGAGCTGTCGTTAGAGAGTGGTAAAGCCTTGCAGTTAACGCTGGGCGGCACGCCGAATATTTGGGATGCGTATCTGCAAAACTGTTTAAGTGTGGTAACCGACTCTTTTGGTGGTTACGGCTTTATGGCAGAGGTGATGGGGCGCGAGCAACTGAACCGTAATTTGTTAGAACGAACCTTAGATATGGCTTTCGCGTTCGATCAGATCAAAGCAGAAGAGCTGAACTGTAAAAAAGTCGCTGACTTGGTTTTGGTGTTGGTATCAACGCAGCAAGATGATCTGGAATCTGTATTTCAACATAAGTATGTTTATGTGGATTGGGGAACGCGCTTTGGTTCTGAACACGCAGAACGTCACCCTAAAGTGCCAGCACCGTACCTACGTACCTCTACAGCCCGTATCGCCCTCGATTTCATTTTAGAGAAAGGCGGCAGTGCGTATCTTCCGGTGTCTCTAGTCGAACCTTTTATCGATTCGGGTCAGCTGCACAAGGTGAAAGGGGTTGAAGACTGGTATCTCCCAATTTATCTGAGCTACCGTAAAAGCAGTACCTCGGTTGATGCGATCATGCAGGTTGAGAAGTTGGTTAATGAGATTGACCCATCGACGGCTTACACATTGCAGCAAGCCGCTGAACAAGCACCTGAGTAACGGCATTCGCGGTAAGCAGTGGCTTTGCTGATTAGATTCAATAAAAAATGGCTCCCAACTAATTGTATAGTTGGGAGCCATTTTTGTTTTAAACCAGAAATGTACTTCTTTTCGGAACTAGAGATCGTTTCTAATTCCATAAATATCGTTTAGGCCTGGTATGTGTAGCCTTTATTAAAAGCCCTATAGGTTCATTAGATTCTCAATAGACTCTTCAAGAGAGTGTGACATGTACGAATGGATTTGATTGCCATCCGTTGCGTCAATCTCGATCATAGAAATCCCGTTGTCCGCTTTGTCTTCAAGAAAGCTTAGAGACTGCTCGACTGATTGACTGGTGAGAACCTGTTGATTTGATAAAACAATACGACATGTGTGTAGAACCATAGCCTTTTCCTTTTTATATTCGATAGGTCTCTGCATCTTGGCGTGCTAAGTACCGATCGTTGACGTTGTGAGAAGAATGTCCTCTCTAGGTTAAATTTAGTCGAATTGAATAAAATTAAAACCCTTTTTTGTGATTTATCTGACCTTCGCTTCCGAAAGTGGCTAGCGACAATGGTGGTTCACGGTAAACTTTTAGGTATCGGATCAAACGCTATGGTAAGTGGGAAGAGTACGGCATGTCGAAAAAGATCAATCACAACAGCAGCTTAACCAGTGAGCAGTGCCATTTGGCTCGATATGCACGAGATGCTCGCTTTGATGGGATGTTTTTTACAGCGGTGAAAACGACAGGAATTTTTTGTCGCCCGATTTGCCCAGCCACACTACCCAAAGAAGAAAACGTCGAATATTTTTCCCATCAAGCTCAAGCATTGAAAGCGGGATATCGTCCTTGTTTACGTTGTCGACCAGACAGCGCACCTTTTTCGCCGGCTTGGAAGGGCGTCGAAACCACTTTCTTACGTGCGATGCAGTTGATTGATAATGGCGCTCTGAATTCAGGATCTATCGTCGACCTTGCAACGCGGTTAGGTATTTCAGATCGTTATTTACGAACCTTATTCGACAATTACATCGGCGTGTCACCCAAGCAATATAGTCTGTACAGTCAATTGATGTTTGCCAAGCAGCTGCTGCACACCAGTAGCATGAGCATTACTGATGTCGGCTTTGCTAGTGGCTTCAATAGTACGCGCCGTTTTAATGATGCCTTTCAAAAAGAGCTGCAGCTTTCGCCAAGCCAAATTAGGCGAGCGAAGCCAAGTGACACTCAGAGTAATCATATTCAGCTTGGTTTTCATGGACCCTTAGATTGGAACCACTTGTTGAGGTTTTATCGACGAAGAATGATTGAGGGCTTAGAAGGCGTTGGCGAAGATTATTATAAGCGCACGGTAAATGTGAACGGGTCAAAGGGTTGGTTCAAGGCGACTTTAGCCAAAGATAACCGCTTGGATATTGAATTCGAGTTGGATGATATAAGCCAATTAAGAAGCTTGATTGCGAATATCCGCCGTATGTTTGATCTTGATGTCGATATTGCCAAGGTTGAGACGTTCTTTACGACTATCGATCCTAACTTGGTGGCTAAGAGTGGTATCCGTATTCCTGGCGTGTGGAGTGCTTGGGAGGCAGGCGTGAGAGCGATTCTAGGACAGCAAGTTTCGGTAACCGCGGCGATTGGTCAGCTTAACTTATTGGTCAAAGAGCTTTCTGATGAACATGAGAAAGCCAGCTTCCCAACACCAAAACAGATAGCGGACGCTGATGTTAGCTTCTTGAGAATGCCGGGAAGCCGCAAAGAGACCCTAAAGCGTTTTGCCGAATACATGGTCGACAATGAAGCTGAGCATCCTTCCAAATGGATTGAGCTAAAAGGGATTGGGCCTTGGACTATTCAATATGCACTGCTTCGCGGGTTAAGCGAACCTAATCATCTGTTGGTTGGTGACTTGGTGGTGAAGAAGTTTATTGAGCATCGCCCCGCCATCAACACGGAGAGTGTTTCGCCTTGGGGTAGTTACGCCACGTTCCACTGTTGGAATCAGTCTTAATCGGAATACTAAGCTAGGAGATATCATGGACAACCGTTTTACTTACTATGAGAGCCCATTGGGAACCGTGACGTTACAGGCGAACGATGAAGGCTTGCTCGGCCTTTGGTTCGAGACACATACCACCAAGCCGGAACCGTTGGGTGTTCAAGATGATAGCTTTCCGATCTTTGCATTGGCTATCGAGCAGCTTAATCGCTATTTCTCGGGCGAAGCTATTCAGTTTTCTGTGCCGATTGCAGCCAAGGGCACGCCATTTCAGCAGTCGGTTTGGCAGGCGCTGACGACCATTCCTTATGGAGAGACTTGGAGCTATGCACAACTGGCCGATGCGATAGGCAATCCGAAAGCCGTTCGTGCTGTGGGTTTGGCGAATGGCAAAAATCCGGTTTCAGTGATTGTGCCGTGTCACCGTGTGATTGGTAAAAACGGCAAACTGACGGGTTATGCAGGTGGCGTAGAACGTAAACAGCACTTATTGGTGATAGAGGGAAGAGAGCAAGACTAGCAAGCGATTTAGCCATGAGCCTGTCGAGATGCTGGCTGAATATCTCGTACTACTTAATGGTGAAGGCGAGTGGTTCTTAAAATATGACTTTGCATTAAAATCAACGCTTTCTGGGAAATATCGATTTGGTTGCATATTCTTTGACTATGTTCTCTAGGCAAGGATGCCCAAATGAATAGATTCCCCTTACTAATATCTGGCTGCAGCTCTGCATTATTGCTGACAGGTTGTTTAACTGATACCAGCCGACCTTTCGAGGTTCCACAGCTTGCTCTGTTCAAAGGTATGTATGAGAACGCAGATAATGACAGTTATCTACTTTTTGAATCCGGGCAAGTGACTTATCAAACAACGGATAATTCCGTGACTCGAACCTATCGTGTTGATGATGACTTGATCACCATTGAATTCAATTCTGGAAGCAGCCGAACTGACTCTAGACTAGTGATGCGCATTCAACAGAAGGGCGAGATGCTAACTTGCAACCAATGTCCAGCGATACAATTGAGTAACGTCTGGACACTTATTGAGAAGCCTTTGAAAGACAGTTCGAATTAGAAAAGATCTCCATTCAGCCATAGGTGAGCGGCGATACTGACGGCATAGCCAATCATGATCACTGGCATCCATTTCAAGTGGCCAAAGAAGGTGTATTTGCCATGCGCCGCGCCCATTAACGCCACACCTGCCGCACTACCAATAGATAACAAGCTGCCGCCAACGCCTGCGGTTAAGGTGATCAGTAGCCAGTTACCCATCGACATTTGAGGTTCCATCGATAACACGGCAAACATCACCGGAATGTTATCGACAATCGCAGATAAGATCCCCACCATGATGTTGGCCCAAATTGGATCCCATTGGCTATACATCACGCCAGAGGCAAGCTCCAAGTATCCCAGTAGACTCAAGCCACCTACACACATTACCACGCCGTAGAAGAACAGCAGAGTGTCCCATTCGGCATGGGACACTCTTCGAAATACATCAAAGGGCACGACTGAACCTAATCTCTTAAGCGCGCCTTCGTCTTTGTTAGCAATCGCCACCGCTTTTTTCTTAGCTAGCGAATTGGGCAAGGTCTGGCGTAGGTAATACCCAAAGAACTGGAGGTAGGCGAGCCCCATCATCATGCCCATTACAGGAGGGAAGTGAAGCACGGCGTGGAAAGCGACCGCGGTACCGATTGTCATGATGAACAAGAAGACGATTCGCCTTGCGCCACGTTTTAACTCGATGTGTTGGTGCACAGTATCGGGCTGAGTGGTTGGAACAAAGTAAGACATGATCAGTGCTGGAACCAAGTAGTTCATCACTGAAGGAATAAATAACGGAATGAATTCGGTAAAACTGACATGTCCAGCCTGCCAAACCATTAGTGTCGTAATATCCCCAAACGGACTGAATGCGCCGCCGGCATTGGCAGCTATCACGATATTCACACACGCGAGGTTAACGAATTTTGGATTAGAGCCTGCGACCTTAAGAACCACAGCACACATCAATAGAGCCGTGGTGAGGTTATCGGCAATGGGGGAAATGAAGAATGCAAGAATACCTGTTAACCAAAATAGAGACCGGAAATTGAACCCTTTGCCTACCATCCACGCTTGCAATGCATCAAATAACCTCCTCTCTTCCATGGCACTGATGTACGTCATGGCCACGAGTAGGAACAGCAGTAGTTCAGCGTATTCTAGTAAGTTATGTTCAAGGGCTTGTTTGGCCACTTCGACAAGGTTGTGTTCTTGGTAAGTGAAACCAATGATTATCCAGATCAGGCCCGCTGCAAGTAGAACCGGCTTGGATTTTCGGAGTTTTAGGTATTCTTCCATCATCACCACGATGTAGGCGACAACGAAAATGGTCAGGGATAGGTAGCCAGCGAATGAGTTGGTGAGCTTGAGTGGTTCTCCCAACTGAGAAGTGGCAGCACCTGCTACCGAAGAAAAGAGTAACAAAGAGAGAACAGCAGAAAGCTGGATACCTAACATGGATTACGCTCCGAAGTTAATAAGTTATTAACACGGGTAAAAGCGTAGACCTAAATAAGCATGTGGGGTGTGATAGATATCTTAATAATTCAATAGATTATAGTGAAAAAGAAAGACGGTGGCGAAAGTATTAGCTTTGATGGATACTCCTGGCAACTCAGGCTTAGCATTGATTTCGTCGCTTCAAAGTACTGATGCTGGCGCGGGGCGATCTTTAACTTCTTCTCTTCAGGTACAGTACTGTTCACCCTTCCAGTTATGGATGGTTCTTTGGCGGTAACTTCGTCAATTGGCCTAGCGGTTGCTGTGATGTTCTTGATGAATATTATTCTATAACTTTTGTAGAATGACAGTTCTCGAAACTTTTTAGGGTTTATGGTAAATGAATTGCCAATGAGACTTTTCAAACGCTAAAAAAAAAGGAAACCCCGTTTGGCTTTCACCAAACGGGGTCTATTCTTTTCGTAGCCATCCTGCTACTGCGCGTTACTTATCTTTCAATAGGTAACTGGTGCTCCCTGCATCGTTCCTTGACGTGGCTAAATCCTTTAACCTATCCAATTCATCGCCGTCCTAGCGGTGTCCTTGCAAACTCATCATCCTGATAAGAGACTCTATCCTAGAGCATAACTTCCTTGCTGATAACTCATCCTAAGCCATCAAATCTTCATCCTGAAGATACCTAATCCGTTAGGCTTTTTCCTGTTCCTGCCAACTCCCTGTCGACATGTGTATTAAACACTGCAGAGGCTTTGCTCACAATCCACCCTAAGAAATAAATGTACCCACTGATCGAAAGAAATATGCGTGGATTCATACAAAACAAGGGCTTGGGTTTGTATTTTAGGAATTTTCTGCGAAGCTTGATTGTGATCTCTTACGTTCGGTGTGAGAGATCTCTTACAAGTACTCGGGTGCGATTTTCATTTTATCTCGGCGGGTGTTGTCGAACAGATAACAAAGAACACTGAGTAAACACAAAATAATAAGGAAATATGATGGTTACAGCACTTTACGCAGCCTTGCTTACGATCGTAATGATTTGGTTAGCAATAGAGGTGATCAAGCAAAGGCGAATCAATCTTGTTGCTCATGCTGATGGCGGTGTCGAGTCGTTACAGATAGCACGTTCGGCACAAAGTAATGCTATGGATTACATCCCAATCACCGTTATTTTGATGGGATTGTTAGAGATGAATGGCGCCGGTGTGTGGCTGATTCATGTCATTGGTGTGGCGTTTATTCTGGGGCGTGTGATTCATGCGAAAGGGATCTTAGCGAAGAACTTCAAAGGTCGAAAAGTGGGTATGGTGTTAACGCTTATCTGCATGATCTCTTTGATTGTCCTAAACTTAGCTTACCTACCTTTTGATAAAATGTTCTAGGGAGCATTATGGCGTTGCGTCTTGCTCCTGCTTGGGCGATTGTCCTCGCAGGCTTGATACTCAACATCATGGCGATTGTCATGTCGAGCTTGGTGCTCGATAAAATTGAAGCTGAGAAAGCGGAGTACAACGATCGCAAATACGGCAATGTGTACTCAATACAGCTTGCTTGGAATACGATTGAAACCCTAGAGCGCAAGCGTGAAGCGATTTTGATTCACCTTGATAAACTAGAAACGGTGCAGCCGACCACGGTTCTCGACGAAGCACTGCGTGGGCAACTTAGGCGTTGGGTGAGTAGCGAAGTGCCAAGTATCTCTTTGGCTCACTTACCGAAACTGATGATGCTGATAAACAGTGCACAAGAAGCGCAACGAACTCGAATCGATGATTACTATTTGGATAACCTGACCTTGGTTGAGTTAATCCAAAGGCTTGATGAGAAAATGGCTTTCTATAAGAACATCGCCCTGTTTCTTCAAGTATTTGGCTTGGCGCTTATCTTAGCTCGCGACCTCGCTAGAAGACCTTAATCTTTAACCTTAATGCCTCCATTTACTTATCGACTTGTATCGTTAGCGAGACTCATTTGGCAGGTTAGGGTGCTGTTGGCCTTGGTACTTTGGTAACTGTTCTTTTAGCCCCTTAAACGTGCTCAGTGCACTGCCTATCGATAACTTGTTCATCAACCAATTTGGCAAGATGCCCCCTGCGTTCGCATACGCGGTGTAGGTGATGTAGGTATTGCCATTAGTCAGCGGTTGCAGTGTCCAAAGTGCGTCCACATCGTAGATTCGAATGTACCCCGACTCTTTCGCCAAATAGTTCGACGCATCCTTTATCGACAAAACAAACTGCCCACCCTCGATGCTGTATTTTGAGTAGGTCACCATGTCTCGATCTCTGGCAGGCCACGGTGCTTTGAATTGGGTATAGACGATGTTTTCCGCCTCAGATATTTGCATCAACACACGACTTTGCGACACGTTATCTATCCAGTTTGGCACGTTCTCGCTGTCTTCCAATAACAGTAAAAAACCGGAATAAGTGGTGGGTGTTTGCATTTGCGCTCGTATCTCGACCAAGCCTTCGCTGTGTGGCCTTTTATCAATGATGATGCCATCTTCACTTTTGACGAACTGCCACGGGTTGGCATAAGTCAGTGTCGATAGGGCGCAGAGGCCGAGTACCAAAATCCTAGGTAATGTCATTATTCTTCCATAAAAAGAAAAGCTTATCTGCTAGGAGTATAGAATAGAAATGGACTTAGTAGGTGTTGCCAATCGCTTTGGGTTGGCCTCTTTGGGGAAAATCCCAATGAAAACGGAAGCGTTCGGTCGCTTCCGTTTTATTCTTGGGCAATGGATAAGCGCTGTAGGCTAGAGCTTATAGGCTTCTACGGTTTTGATGGTTGTCCAGTTGCTGTTGGCGTCTTGGATGAACTCTTGTGTATTCTCCAGCCAGCGTTTCTGAACCGATTTGTCTAAGTTCAGATACAACTTTCCATCTTCCACCTTCCAAGCGAGAGGGTCGGTTTCAAACTTCTTACCCATGGCTACTCCAAACGCGCAGTAACCGCCATATTGAGGGGCATAGGCTTCTGGATTGGCTCGAAATTCATCTCTGTTTTCACTGCTCGCAAAGTTATAGATCGCATTCTTATAGGTCGCTGTGAACTCAGATGTGCCTTTTACTGGACCTTCATTGGCAAAGTAAGCGACAGGATCATAGCCTTTAATTGCGAGGTTATTGCTGTCGACACTCATATCAAGGTCTGCTGCCATTAACGAAAAGCTGGTGCCTAGTAACTCGGCCATTAGAGTGATTTTTTGACTGGTCGATTTCATGTGTGACATATCAAGTTCCTTGTCAGTGTTGGTTATCTTGTTTGAAATAATTTAGCCCACTCGTCCGGTCTATAGAGGGACAAAAGAACTAAAAACTAAGCGAATCGTTCGGAGGATGCATGGATCTGCTTTCACAACTAATGGAACACTTCTCGATACGCACTGGCGTTTTCTATTCTGGAAACCTGTGTGGAGTATCGTCATTTAACGCGCAACAAGGTAAAGAGGGCCACCTTCATGTATTGAGCGCGGGGGAGTTGAGCTTGTCTAGCGCTCACACGGAACACAGGCATTTGTCGCAGCCTTGCATTGTTTATTTGCCGAAATGGCGTCACTGGCCGCGATGTCTCGTACTCAGTTTATTGAAGCGTTCAAACGGGAAGTGGGTGAAACGCCGGGAGATTATGTGCAAAAGTGGCGAGTCTCTGTTGCTCAATCTCTGTTATTGCAAAATAAGCCGATCAATTGGGTCGCTGATGAAGTGGGTTACAATAGCTATTCAGGATTCTCACGTGCTTTTCAACATGTTGCCGGAGTGTCGCCGCGCCTTTGGCTAAAGCAAAATGCGTCGTGAAGCGCTGGCCATCCCTACCTGCAATATGGCTATTGGCATCAGGCTGGCCTATGTTTTAGCGGAAATTGAGCGTAGTTTGTTCATTTCTCGAATGACGGTGTAAAAAGGTGGACTTTATTAGCTCGTTGTAACATCCTGCTCGTCCTATTTTATCTAGACACCAATGAGACGAAGTGCCTGCTGAACATTATTCAGCCTCCCGTATCTCATTAAAGTATTAAGGAGTTCAACTTGAACCTATTTGTAAGAGACCTTACCGTTATCGATTCTTCATACATCTGTGAACACAGAGGGGTCGTAGGAGATAGTTGGATTTTAGATGTCACCATGTCTGGTGAACTTAATGAAATGAGCATGGTGCTGGATTTTAGCAAGGTCAAAAAGCAGATCAAACAGTTGGTTGATCAACATGTTGATCATCGTTTGCTGCTGCCAATGCAGAGCGCTGCAATTGTTCTTCAAGCGAGCAAAGCGGGCTACTCTAAGGTTGATGTGTTGCGTGGTGACAAGAGTCTTCATCTACATTGCCCTGATGAAGCATATTGCCTCATTGATGCAGAAGCGATCACCATCGAGAGTGTGACCGCACACGTTTACAATATTCTTCGCGATAACCTACCAAGTAACGTCACAGGGTTAGAGATCACCCTACGTCATGAGAACATTAATGGCGCGTTCTACCACTACACCCATGGTTTAAAAAAGCATGATGGCAACTGCCAACGCATCGCGCATGGTCACCGTTCTCCAGTAGAAATCGTGGTCGATGGTCAGCGTGACGGGCAACGTGAACAAGCATTTGCTCAGCGTTGGGAAGACATTTATTTAGGTTCTAAAGAAGACCAAGTTTCAGTTTCATCACTTAACCTGAGTGAAAACGCGAACAGTGTTAATGATGAAAGTCACTATGGCTTCCGCTACACCGCGCCACAAGGCGAATTTGAGCTAGCGATTGCTAAGAGTGAGACGGAAATTTTACCGACAGATACCACGGTGGAATTACTTGCTGGCTATATTGCGGATCAAGTTGAACCGAGCCTAGCAGAGAACCAATCACTACAAATCGTCGCTTATGAAGGTGTTGGTAAGGGCGCAATGGCGTTCCGATAACACTTCAACGAGTGAGAAAGTATCGTTACTGACATGATGAAATAAAGGCAAGCTAATCCGTTATCTTGCCTTTACTTTTTGTGACTCTTTAAAACTGATTTAGCTGATGATGTTAGGCACAAACACTAACGAAGCAGCACGCGTCGCAGTGGTGTTTTTTCGATTCCAACAACCAACCCGAAGCTCAACAATACGGTGCCAAAAAATACCGTAACGTCTTTTGCCAATTCCGTAATGCCTAAGACTCCACAGACATTGAACAGCACGATAATGATCAGCAAATGGCAAACGTAGATGCCTAACATACGATTCGAGATCGCGCGAACCCACGCATAGTCGCCGATGTTTGGATTAGCCAAAAGCCACATAAATACGCCCATTCCCCATAGTGCCGTACCAAACAAGAAATCATTCATGTTGAATCCGACGTCGAACGTGGTGAGCCACGCCGCCTCAGCAAAGTGAATCAACATGCCTAACGCTAATAACGCCAGCGCTTTAGCGGATGACACCTTCCATTGATTCTGACGAATGAGGAAACCTAAGGTCACCATTAACGTGCTAAAGAACGGGCCATTACGCGTGAAGAAGGGTGCTTCTAATCCGGTCAGCGTTGCGTAGCTTCCTGCCAAAACACCATAGCCATAGAGCGCTATGGCTATCGGTAATAGCAGTTTGTTGAGCTTCAACTCAACCAATAAAGCGATGATCAACACTGCGCAAACAAGGGCTGGAATGAACCACAAATGCACCAGACCTCCCTCTAAGAATGAGTTAAGAGGAGTGCTCATTAAGAAACCCCAATAGCCTTCACGTTCACCTAGATAGCCAAACTCTTCTACCTTCGCGAGATTGAATGGCATCACTAGGCAAATGATGCTCCATGCCAACCAAACCTTAAGCAGTGGTGTAGAGTAGTTAAGGACGGTTTCCCATGGCGATGCAGCCAACTTAGGCTGAATAAGATAACCAGAAATCAGGAAGAACAGAGGCACCGCAAAACGAGCGGTTTGGTTGAGTACATAACCGATCCAAGGCACTTCATCTATTTGCCAATAAGTGAGTGCCATTTGGCCGTGTAAACCAATGATCGCCAAGATAGCAATCACTCGGCCTAACTCGATACTGGCGATGTGTTGTGAAGGCGTATGTTGAACGGAAGACATATCAGATCTCTTAGTAAAATTTTTACGAAATCTAGCAGCCTTTCTGCCCAATCAGTTAGTCCTAAATCAAGGCTTATGACCTTTATTTCAGGGCTTGTGTCGGTTTTTTGAAGCCTGTCGCAGCTATATTAAACCCATTGCGGTGAGTGCAAAAATACCTAGTGTGCAAGTGATAAGAGAAACAACGGTCGTGAGAGCGATGATGTTAGCCGCCAGGGTTGAATTTCCTCCCATTGCACGAGCCATAACATAGCTTGCCGCTGCCGTTGGTGCAGCGCTCATCAAGAAGATAAGCCCGAGATCGAGCCCTTCAAACCCTAAGTACCCAGCAGCCAATGTAATCAGTAAAGGTGAGGCAATTAACTTGTAGCTAGAGGCAAACCACGTCGATAACTTTTCTTGTTTGAGCGAGCTGATATCGAGCGACCCACCGGTACACAGCAGTGCTAAAGGCAACGTCATGTTGGCAAAATATTGACCAGCATCAGTGACCATTTTTGGGATAGGAATCGAAAGTGCATAGAAGACGACCGCTAAGAAAATAGCGATGATCAATGGGTTTTTGGTAATCGACTTAGCGATCACTTTAATCGCTTTCGCGCCTGTGTCTTCGCCTTTGGGTGTCAGTGCAATTACGGCTTGAATGTTATATAGCACGGTTAGGGATGCGACATAGATAGCCGCCAATGCCACGCCTTGGTTACCATAAATATTAGCTACATAGGCGAGGCCGATGATCGCGGTATTGGCGCGGAATCCACCTTGGACAATCACACCTTGATCTTTCGAACCTTTAAATACTAATTTGGTTGAGAAAATCGTGAACAAGAAAAAGACAAAGTTAGCGATGACGCCAAACGCAACTAACGCGCTACTGGCTGAAAAGTTGTGATTCGATTGAACAATACTCAGAAATAGCATCGCGGGCAGGGTGACTTGAAATACCACCTTAGATGCGACATCAATGAAATTGTCATTGATTAAGCCGATTCGCTTGAGCATCACACCAAGAAACAGCATTAAACAGATAGGGCCTGTTACTGACGCCGAAAACGCAAACTGTTCCCAAAGTGTGTTCATTGTTTTTCCTTTGTTAGTCGATTTCAATTTCCTTTGAATACTGTCGCATTTTTCCACAATTCTTTGATAATACAAAATGAATACCAAGGGTTAAGTAAAAAACTTGAAAAAAAGTACGAACGTGCTAAAAATAAAGCATCAGATTTATTATTGGTGAATAATGAGCAAAGGAAAGATAACCAAAGAGTATATTTTGAGCCATGCATTTGCACTTGCGAGTGAGAATGGTCTTGAGAGTTTGACGATTGGCGAATTAGCCAAGCAGTGTGGTATGTCTAAGAGTGGATTGTTTGCGCACTTCAACTCTAAAGAGAACCTGCAACTCTCTGTACTCGAATATTCCAACGCCATATTCACTGAAAGAGTCATCATTCCGGCGAGAGAGTTGGGCGACGGTGATATTGAAGCCAAGCTGAAACAACTGCTCGATAACTGGCTGGGCTGGAACCATTCATTCCAAGGCAGTTGCATGTTTATTGATGCATGGAAAGATGCGGGCAGTGAAAGGTCTGTGATTCAGAAAGCACTGCAGAAAACCATTTCAGTGTGGATTGACTACTTGACGATTCAGGTAGCAAAAGCGGTTGAGAGCAAACAGTTCAGAGCCGATTTAGACCCGAAACAGGCAACCTTCGAGTTATACGGTCTTTATTTGAGTGCGAACTTGTTCTACTCGTTACGAGGCCAACAAGCGAGCCACACCCATTTTTGGAGTGGTGTCGAGCGCTTGGTAGCCAGTTGGAGAGCGGTTTAATACATACAGCAGGTTAACTCGCAAATCATGTGACTTTGCTTAACTAAGGTTTGCAAAAGATTTTAACAGAAGTGGCGGCAAGCAATCATAAACAGCGCTATCGTCATTTTTTATACTAACAAATAGCACGGTCGTTCGATTTTCAGGGCCGAGCTCGATCCGCCAATGATGATGGCGATACAAGGACCGGTCATGAGTGACAAAATCTACTTTAATACATCGAACAAATTCAGCTTCAAGCGCAGCTTAATTGGCGCAACAACCAATCTTCATTACATCCTAGCGCCGAGTCATGCGAAGAAAACCGCACGTAAGCTGCTGCTCACTCCAATGCGTACTGAGCAGAAAAATGCTGATCCCCAAGGGCTTATCAAGAGTGAAATCAAAGGTCGTGATGGCGTTTTAAAAACCTATTCTTTGGGTACGGGGCCTGTTTGGGTGCTGACTCATGGTTGGTCTGGCACCGCGAGTCAGTTTTTCCCTCTGATGGAACATATCGCCGCTAAAGGTTTTACGGCTCTGGCTTATGATCACCCTGCTCATGGTGGCAGTGATGGTGTACATGGTCATATTCCTGCGTTTGTGAACGGCCTTGAAGCGATTCTCGATTCGGTGGGTGAGGTAGCAGGTTTGGTCGGTCACAGTATGGGCACGGCTTCTGCGTTGGAATGTAAGCACGTTAAATTGGAAAACAAGCCATTATTGCTGATTGCACCTGTACTGGATTATCTAGAAAACCTATTTGGCAGCGTTGCGCGTTCTGGCTACTCAATGAAACTGTTCGAGGCGGTAGTTGGAGAAGTCGAAGAGCAGTTTAACTACCCGATTCAGTCTGTTGATCCCTATGGAAAGCTAGCGCTTCGTGAGTCTCAGACGATCATCGTTCATGATGAGCAAGACAAGTTTACTAAGTTTGATGTGTCTCAGCGTGCGGCTAATGAAATGGGTCGCGTTACTTTAATTGCGACTCAAGGACAGGGCCACGGGCGAGTAATGAAGTGTCCACAAGTGTTCGAGAGCTTTGATAACTTAATTGGCTAAGTCTAATACCAATCGTAGTAAATAACTGTTCACCCTAGCTTGTTAAAAATCTCGATAACGTCGTTAGATTTTTTGATTGTAGAATAACTACTTATCGAAACTATTTATTGAAAAGAGCAGCCTTGTTCTCAAGCTTTTTTCCTGCGCTATTTTTGAACACTTGCTTACTGTGATTGGTATAACGAGCGCAAGTCAGTAGAACGCCAGTAAAAAGATCGTAAGCTCAAAGCTCAGAAAACATAAATAAAAAGGCCAACCAGACAGTATCTGGTTGGCCTTTGTTTTAGGGATTTAGTTGATGCTTAGTCAGTATTTAACTAAGCACTATTTTTAGTTAGCAGCTTGCAGGACCGATCTCTTTCCACACGCCCCATTGGCCTGTCGTTGTTGGATCTTCACCTGTTGTCCACCATTTTGCTTCCCAAACCTTACCGCCTTGAGTTACTTGGTCGCCGCCAGTGTAGACCGCACTTGAATCCCAAGCGTTAGTACAAGTACCGCCGCCTGTGGTTTTCTTAAGAACGTTCACTGAAGTAGCCGCTACCGATGTATCAGTGCCATCGCTGACCGTTACAGAGAAGTTCAGCGTCGTATCTTGCGTGTATTCCGCCGCGACAAAGCTCACTGAAGAACCTTGAACCGTTGCATCAATACCAGCAGGTACATCCCATGTGAAGGTCAATGTGTCTTGGTCTGCATCGCTTGAAGCCGAAGCATCAACCACGACTACATCACCCGCATTAACTTCAGCCGGAGCCGTAACCACTGCTACTGGTGCTGTGTTTACTGGGCCTGTATCTTTAGGGCTTACTGTTACAACAACGGTGTCAGTAGAAGTAGCACCTTCGTTGTCCGTTACCGTTAGGCTGAAGGTTAGTGTTTCTTGCTGAGCGACTTCAACAACATCGAAGCTCGCAACCGCAGCATTAGCGTTCGCCAGTGTTACTGCTGTACCGCCGACTTGAGACCAAGCGTAGCTCGCGATTGTACCGTCGCTGTCTTTTGAAGCGCTGCCATCTAGAGAAACAGAGGCTGGGCCTTCAACTGATTGGTCTGCGCCTGCAGCTGCCGTTGGTTTACGGTTTACAGGATCTGTTGTACCGCCAGCAAGGCCTTCATGCATTGCGTTGAGGATGTCGCCGTTGTCTGCATCAATTTCCCAAGAGAATAGACCCGCAAGGCCAAGGCTACGAACGTACGCGCCTTTTGCTTTTACTGAGCGGTCATCATCAAATGTGATGAGCTGGCCTGAAGTACGGTTCCAAACGTAAGGCGCTTCTGCCATTACGTCGTAGCCGTATTCGAAGCCATTGATCCCTTGGTTGTTCGTACCAAGCATGTTCGCCTTAATGCCTTTGTAATCGATAACGCCATCTTCCCATACGCCTTGCGCAGAGCTACCTTTCAGTTTGCCGTTACCCACCCCTGTCATAGGGTCGCTAGGATCGGTGAGTGATGATGGTAATACGCCTTCCCAGCCACGACCGTACATCGCTGTACCAACCACAAGTTTGTTCGCTGGAACGCCTTGTTCAAGTAGCAATTGGATGCCGTTGTCTGTGGTGTAAGCTGGGCCTGTGTACTGTTCGCCATTTTCATCAAGGCCTGTGCCATCACATTGACCAGGACGCATGAAGTTACCGCAGTTTAGTGCTGTTTGGTGACCTAACACGTTGTTCCAACCGCCGTAGAAGTCGTAAGTCATTGCGAAGATGTAATCCATGTATTGGATAGCATCGCCGTAGTTCACGTCTTCAATCTTATCGTGACCAACACCGATCGCAGAAGTGAGCTCGTAAGTACGACCGTTTTCCGCTTCTAGCTCATCTAGCATCACGCGAAGTTCTGCCATCAGTGCAATGTAAGCTGGGCCGTCATTTACAGGATCACCAAGGTCTGGAGCAGCACCGCCACCACCAGGGAATTCCCAATCGATATCCACACCGTCGTAGAATTTCCATGTGTTAAGGAATTTCTTAATAGACGCTACAAAGGTGTCACGGTTGGCTTTAGTTGTGAAATCAAAGAACGGGTCAGACAGCGTCCAGCCACCAATCGATGGGATGATCTTCAAATCAGGATTACGCTGTTTGAGCGCCATCATCATTGCGTAGTTACCCTTGATCGGTGAGCTGTATTCGTGTCCCGCTTGAGGGAAGCTTTTCTGGAAAGCCGCCCAAGGGTCATGAATCACCACTTCGTAATCGTTAACACCCTGACAAGCTGTCATGAGTGCGTTGTAGCTGTTACCGCCTACTGATTTAACTGATTCGTTCGGACCACAAATTGGGATGAAGCCATAAAGGATATGGGTTAAGTTGTCAGCGGGTAGGTTATCAACGGTGTAATCACGGCCGTAAATACCCCACTCTACAAAGTAAGTACCGACTACCGTATTTGGATCTGTGTTGTATGACTTGTTGTTCGGATCCACATTCATCGCAAGTGGCGCTAAGTGTGAGCCATCGGTATCAGCGATCGTGATTTGAGCAGGTGCGCTCTTGCTACAACCTGTTTCATCACACGCTTCGATTTCCATCTCAAATAAGCCGCCTTGGCCATATTCGAATGAAGCTGTGGTTTGGCTGCCAGTGATTGGGCCGGTGGCCACTTTAACGCCATCAAAGTAGATGTTGTACGTGTTTCCTGACGTTCCGCTCCATTGGTTGAACTTAACGTCGACCTTCGCTTGGTCGTGATATTTCACCATCTGGTTGTAGCCAGAGGTGGTTTCCATCGCGAGTTCAATTTTAGAAAATTGCAGGTTGTTGGAACCGTACATGTCGATGCTAGGTGCTGTTGGAGCAGCTAATGCTGTACCAGATAGCGCTAGAGCAATGCTTGCAGCACAGGTATTTATACGAATCATACTATTTCTCTCATTCCTTGAAGATTACGAGAACCCAATGGCCCCATAAACGGCTCCAATCAGTTTTGAAGGAGCTTCCCAGTCAGTATTCGAGGGAGTTTTAATTTCATAACTGAAAATAAATCCGTTTTCGATGGACAACTAAAAAATTGTATCTTGTTACAATTCTGTTGCTTAATGAATGAGAGGCTGAGTCCATGTTTTATAAAATAAAACATCCTTCAGTAGGAAAATCTCACAAGTGAAAATTCACGACATGAAGTTATGAAAAGGTGCGACAAACTATAAGAAAATACTGTGGATTGAAGCTGAATCACAAAGTGAAGTATGTTGAGCGAGCGGGGTCGATCGACGGGTAAACTTGAAGACGAATGCTTATGGCAGTATGGATAAGAGGGTTATCTTTTGAATTGCTCAGCTAAGGAAGCGCGTCGTTGTTGCATGACACTATGGGTATCACCAGTCGCAGTATCTTCGTAGCCTTCTTTAATAAATTGCTGAGATGGTACGCTTGGCTCTAATCGCTTTAAGCGAGGGGAATCGTAAGTACCACTGATGGTGTAAACGGTGGTTCCAGAGCCAGTGTTGATCGTGACGATCTTCCCGTCAAAATCGAATGAGGTAGTGATAAGACGATGATTCATCATCACACCGTTTTCTGAAAGTGTCAGGATGTCGGTGTTGTAAGGTGGCGCCGCAATCTCTATCCATGTGCCATAGACGTTGCTTGGGCTGACCGATTGCTGGTGGGCTTGGTAAGCAAAATAGCCGGCGGTGAGGGCAACCATAAAGCCAGCTAATAGGAAGCCGTAGAGTAACGAGTTGGCAAATAGATCTCTGCTTTTAGTCGGCTTTTTTGCCATTATCTCTTCATTTTTCGACTGATATTGTTTTAGATTCTATTAATTAAAACCTTAGTTTGCAAAAATTGTTCTAAGAGTTAGAAGCAGGATCGAATGTTCTAATAAATGTGGTTGCGTTAGTGGTTTTTAGCCTTGCTCCTCAGTATTTACGCTATCAATGAAAGCGAACTCCAGAAATGCTTAAGCTATGCGTATTTATTTCTTGTAGGAAAGTCTCGAATTGGTTAAAACAATTATCACCTAAATTTACGCATAGGCTTACTCGGTGAGCTCAATAATTGCAATTTGAAGATAACAAGGAAGTACAATGATTAAAGAAAACACATACTTTGAAGGTGGCGTTAAGTCGTTAGCGTTTAACCAGTCTGGTGCTGATGTGAGTGTTGGTGTAATGGCGGCTGGTGAGTACACTTTTGGTACTGCGGCTCCAGAAAAGATGACCGTTGTTAAAGGTGCTTTGATTGTAAAGCGTGTTGGCGATGATGATTGGACGACATACCAATCTGGTGAGTCTTTTGACGTTGCGGGTGACTCTTCATTCGACCTACAGGTAAAAGAAGCGACAGCTTACCTATGTGAGTATTTGTAATCAGATCTAAATTTGTTCAATCAGGGCATCGTTTGTCTCTGATTGAATAGAAAAAAACCACGCTCTAGGAGCGTGGTTAAATAAGTGATAGTAACCGGCAGTGGATAGTGTCACTTGTTTTTGTAGTCATCAAATGGATGACCAAATCGTTGTTCGTTGCAAAATCTCTTCAATCTTCAATCTTCAAAGCTCAAAGCTCAAAGCTCAAAGCCAAGACATCAGTAAGTCTCAAACACACCGTTGTTGTAGTCTTGAATTGTCTGTTCAATCTCTTCCATCGAGTTCATGACAAACGGACCATAGTGCACGACAGGTTCATTAATCGGCTGACCAGAAAAAATCAGTACACCTGAATCTTCTAGGCTTTCTAAAGACAACAATTCAGCTTTGGTGAGCAGGGCAAGTTGACTTTGGTTGATGACTTTGTCGCCGATCTTAATACTGCCTCGGTACACATAAGTCATGGCATTGTGATTAACATTAGTCCCTAACGTGACTTTTTGCCCAGAATGAGAGCGCCAATCCGCAACGCTTAATGGCACACCTGTTTTCTGTAATGGACCCTGCGCTCGTAAAGCCTCTGAATCCTTGTCAGTTTGGTTGTGCAGTTCAAACCCTCCGGCAATCACTCTTAACAAACCACTTTGTTCACTTTGATGCTCCGCGATGCTTTCACTTTGGAAATCGTGATACTGAGCTGGCTGCATTTTGTGTGTCGCAGGTTGGTTTATCCAAATCTGAAAACCATGCAGCGCACCTTCTTCCATCATTGGCATTTCGCTGTGAATGACACCACGGCCTGCGGCCATCCATTGAGCGCCACCGCTGCGTAGCTCTCCAACATTCCCCATATGGTCTTTGTGTTGGAAGTGACCTTGGAGCATGTAAGTGAGCGTTTCTATCCCACGGTGAGGATGTGGAGGAAAGCCGCCAACATAGTCTTTGCTTTCATCCGACTTCAGTTCATCAATCATTAAAAATGGAGAGAAACGTGCGTTATTAAAACCTGCGAGTCGTTGGATTTTGACGCCATCACCATCTGAGGTGGCATGTGCTGTAATCACATGATCTACTGCTCTTACATTCGTCATTTTGAAACCCTCATAAACTTGAATAGCTGTAGTTTATGTAATTTGATTTAAAAAGAAGATGGCACAGCGTTGAGTGACTTATTCGAAAATCTTGAACAGGTAACAATATGAAATTATGTCTATACTCAATAGAGAGTATATCGCCAAGGAGGCTGCTATGGCAGTTCAGCAAAAACATGGCGAAAGGCATGGTCGGATAGGTTTTGATAACGACTTTACAACGGAGCAAAGCCAGCGCTTTACAGAGGTTGCAAACAGCGCAGTTAAACGCCGCGTGAAAAAACGTGAGATAGAAGCGCCGTTTATTCAGTCAGCTAAGCAAGCCGCTTTTAAAACCGTGGTGAGGCGACCTAAAGGGAATAACCCAAACCGAACACGTCAAGTCATATGGATTATTATGATCGGGTTAGTGAGTCTTTGGCTTATGTACCTTGCAGGTTAGCAGCGCCACTCCGTTATAGGAATGGCTAGCGTTGGCGCGTTTTTAATAGCGTAACATTGTTCCCTTCGATCTTCGCTTCAAAGCAATCTTCAAGTTCAGATGAATCCGGTGCTGAGCTAACAAGGCTCGTTGGTAGTTCTTCTATCAGGGTCGATACTGGGTTGTCGTGATAATAAGCATATCGGTTTTTTCCTGAATGCTTGGCAACATACATCGCTTTATCAGCACATCTCGTCAGCTCATGTAATTCTTGGGCATCTTGCGGATACAAAGCAACCCCAACACTTAACGTCAATTCTTTGATTCTCTCGTTTGTTTGGCAGCCGCTTTCGAACAGCCCGCAGATCCTATCTAGAATGCCGTCTAGATCTTTACGAGTTGGCACATCGTAGAGCATCAGAACAAACTCGTCTCCAGCAAAGCGCGCGATGGAATAATCGTATTCATGGCTTTTTCTGTCTCTGGTTCGAATGTTGTTGCTCAAGCGATTGGCAAAATGCTGTAAGACACTGTCTCCCACATCGTGCCCGTAGCTGTCGTTAATGCCTTTAAAGTCATCTATATCCAAAAAGACCAATGCCGTAAGTGATCGCTCACTATCCACGGTGGCTAGTTTTTCTGTCGCCCAGCGTTCAAAGCTCCAACGGTTTGCCAAGCCGGTTAACTGATCTCTGTAAGCGAGATCTTCAATGCCTTCTTTATACAGGCGTTGAATATAACTGACGGCTTTTGTGTAGTAATAGGCGGATGTGTGGCACACCAAGCTCATGGTAAATAAGCTAAGGAAAAATCTGTGTGTGCTGTTAAATGGTAAAGAAAAATTGTTGGGCATTGCTGTAATCAAGGTGCTGATGAACAGGCAAAACGAGGTGCTAAAGATGATTCCAATTCTGAAGTCATTGATAAAAATCACCGCCGCCAGAATAGGGTAGAGCCAAAGAATTCGGTCAGGAATGGCGTGACTGTACAAAAATAGGATGACCCCTTGAACCAGTAAAACACCGCTCAGGATCAATTCGGAATATTCAGGGTTAATGACTTTTCTTACGTAAAATGCATTGGAGATAGCGATCAGTGCAAAACACAATTCGAAAACCGACAGTGTGTAATGTTGGCCTTGGAAGTAAGCCCAAGTGTAGAAAATGAATAACGCAGCGGCAGTCAGTGAAAAGGAGTGGACAATTTTTTGCTTGCGGGTGGATCGTATGTCCGCCATTTCTTCTAGGTGCCTGCCGACGAGCCTTTTCATGTGATCTGTGCCAAAGTTTTTGATAATGGTGTTAATAGTAGATTAAATAACAAGCTATGCAGAGGCTTAGATGTCTATTTAGTGTGACTACTATCAAGGTTTCATATGAAAGGCTGTTCAATCAATTCCAAATAGTGATGTATATCACCGATGGTGCTGGTCATCTCTAGAAGATTAGATTTAAGCATCAAACTTGTAACCGTTGTTTGATGTTTATCTACTTGCTTTCCAGAGAGTTACTCCACATAGTTTGTAAACGACCAAAATTAAGAAAGGCTCATTATGTTAATTACCTTTAGTTGTAAAGCTCATGCTAGTGTCACGATGTTTGGTGAAGTCGGCCTCCAGTTCATCAAGATGCTTGGGCATAGCGGCTCCATCCCAGGTGCTATGGATGCTTCAGAGGTTCCTCAAGCTCTGGATAATCTACGTGCTGCTATTGCAGCAGAGCAGAGCAAGTCCGTAGAGCATGAAAATACTGATGACGACAATGAAGAAGAGGTGGTTGAAGCGCCTGTTAATATCGGTAGTCGAGCGTTCCCACTGGTTGAATTATTAAAAGCTGCCATCAAAGATGAATGTGAAGTAATGTGGGAAGACGGTAGCGGCAAGCGACTGTAGTACGATTCACGCGAAACGTAACAAGCCTATTGAATCTATTTTAATCAGAATGAATGCTGAACCAGTATCGGACACACCATGACCATGGAGTTTTATGGTGATGAACCGATACTGGTGTTTTTTTAGTGAAGTAATCCACTCGTTTCTGTTTATTTACAAGGTTCGTCAGCCCTGAAATGAGTGACTTTTGTTATCGTAATATCAATCCATAACAGACCGTAAACAAAGTGATGCTGTTCACGCTTTCTTGACTCCCAATTCTGAACTAAGAATTTTTCCTAGTTATTCTAAGCCCCTCTCTCATGCGGTCGATTTTTAGACTCCTTATTATTTCACGGTCAACTAACAAACAATGTATGGCCGCAATTATGCCGTGCAGACCTCACAAAAAATAAGAGAGTTCACAATGTTAAAGTTCCTAGATCAGGTTCGAAAGGCTTTGTTTCCTAATTGGATCTCAGATAGAAACGGCCAGTATGGGTGATTATTA
>NZ_JBGONQ010000048.1:0-23650 GCF_041439145.1 Vibrio sp. 1F255
CAGCTCTGAAGGATCCTTCAACCGATCGCTTTGGCTTTAACTGATCGGCATTAGCCTAAGTGGCTGCTTTTTCGTTTAATAACTTTATAGCGGTTTAGCTGGCAAGCCGTTTAGTTCGCTAACTGATTAATTAGAAAGCTTAGCCTCGACTTGCCCAAGCGCTCGCTGGTACATAAACCATGCGCAAGTGCCGGCAAGTACATTACCTACCATGGCTCCCCAGAATAGACCTTCAATGCCAGCAAACTGCGAGCCAACCCATAGGCAAGGTAAGAAGAAAGCGAACAGGCGCAGTGCTGATATCGTTAAGGCAGTATAAGACTTACCAAGCGCATTCGAGATAGAAACCATCAGCATACAGATACCCAACGGCCCTAAACTGATAGGAACGATAAGTAAGTGGTAGTTCAAAATGGTCGAGACTTCGTCTTCGCTGGTCATGAGATTTGCCAACCCGCCAGAGAACACCCAAGTTACCAGTGCGATCACCAATTGGAATCCTAATACAAACATCACGGCAATCTTCACAAGACTACGTATGTTCCCTAGGTTCTTTTCTCCCAACATTCGGCCAATCATAGGTGGCATCGACATAGTCAGAGCAAGCACTGCAACAATCGAAAAGAACTCAAAACGTGAACCTAGCGCCCAAGCTGCAACGGCTGCTGTGCCGTAGCCTGCAAGCAGTTTGGTGGCGAGCATCGAAGAGACTGGTGGCAGTAGCTGACTGATCATCGCAGGCCCCATGATGTTTCCTATAGAACGAATACTCTTGCCGATATCAAGATCGTGCCAGTCGAATGTCATCCAATGCTTCTTAGTTACCTTAGGAGCAACGATAAAGATACCCGCACCGAACGCCAAGATGGTCGCAATCGCGGCTCCGTTGATGCCCATGTCGAGCGTGAATATGAAAATCGGGTCCAATATCAAGTTGATGATGCTGGTCGCGATCATCATCGAACCGGGCAGCATGGTATTACCATTGGCACGACACACACTGTAGAAAAAGTAGAGCAGTGCGCCTGTCCAAGAGCTTACCAGCCAATAGATCCAGTAATAATCAATGATCGGCAGTACCGTCGGTGGTGCATCGAGGAGTTGTAAAATAGGACCACGCAACAGATAGATGATGACCGAGAACAGCGCGACACTCACACTGCCCATCGCAACGACTAATCCGCCGAGCTGTTTGGCATAGCGTATCTCGTTAGCCCCAATAGCTCTCGCGATCACAGCCGTTGTCGCGATGCCTAGTCCGACTTGAATCCCGATAATGATCATCTGAATTGGTAGCGTGAAGCCTTGAACCGCGAGCGGCAGTACGCCTAACTGGCCAATAAAAGCACTGTCTACAAGTTGGAAGCTCATCAGGGAGAGCACCCCAAACAGCATTGGCCATGTCATTGTATAGAGTTGTCGGCCAAGAGAAGGCGAGGGAGTTGCGGTCGTAGAATTCATAACACTCTTATCAGTCTTGAAGGTAGGTTTGTCGTAGTGACAATCCACTCAATGAAGAATTGCGTAAAGGATAACGTAACGTTAGCTCGATACCAATAAATGTCATTAAATCTATCGATATTACCTTTGCACAGTTTCATCGGTATGTGAGCATTGTGCAATGCAACTTTATGCGTTCGCTTATTGAAATTTAAGGTGTCGTATCTTGTTTCTGAGTTTTATATTAGCGGATTGGGTCTAAAGGTTTTCCATTCGACTATTTCTAATGTTTCGCTTTATCCCGATAACTTGGTGGCGTGACTCCAACCCAACCTTTGAATGCACGATTGAAATTACTCAAGTCGCTGTAACCCACTTGCCAACTGATGTCTTGAACAGAAAGGTTGGTCTCTTCAAGTAGCTGTTTTGCTTTAGCTTCCCGAACTTGTTCTTTGGCTTGTTTAAAGAGAATGTTTTTGCTCTTCAGGTTTCTCTGCAGCGTTCGTTTTGTCATGCCGAGCATGGTCGCAAACCACTCAATATTGAACCAAGGTAGAGTCGCATAGGTGTCTATTAATATCTCGACAGCGTGATGCCAATCTTGGGTACTATTTCGTTCTGAAATGGCACGATAATCATCGGGCAGCGGAATCGAGAACGCACCGTATTGCTCTTCAAACTGAATATCAGAATCAAAGAAATGCTTAGGTAATTTACGTGCGCTGTTGTTCTTAGAGACCAACTTGGCGTGTGATGGTTGCCAGCGACTGTCAATGAACTTACGGCATAGGCTAATCACGGTCAGGGCGCGAAACCATTCTGCTTGTTCAAAACCTGAGGTCGATGGGTGATAGCAACTTCGATGACACAGCCACCACAATCCATCGCTTTTTTCCGTCCATATGGTGACGTGATTACTTAAGGTCGATATTTCAGTAATCAAGCAGCGTACCGCTTGCTCGAGAGAAGTGCATTGTTCAATTTTTCGGTCTAGCTCAGGTGACAATTGCTCTAGAGAGGCCTTACGTCCAACCTCAATCCCTATCGAATAGCCAAACTTACGCTCAAGGCCATGAATGAAGCGAATCACGTCTTGTGTAGGAAGCCATTGATTGGATTGTGTCAGTTCAATGGGTAGACCGCACGCAACGGCGACGGTGCGCCAATCCAGTCTATGTTTGTCACAATACTGAATATATGGAGCAATGTTACTGGTCGAAGTGAGCAGTATGCTGGTGGTGTTCGATGATGCTTTCATTGTTTTGTGCCTACCATTAAATGTCATCAAGTGACCTAATTAAGTGTAGCGCATCTCCCTATACTTTTCCTAACCCAAACAGGAGAACAATTATGAAACTTAAACACATTGCCGTTCTAGTATCGTTAGCGACCCCATCATCATTTGCTCTTGCAGCAAACCCAGTTGAAGAAGCTCTGAAAGTTGAAGGTGCTCAAGTTACCTTGACCGTGAAAGAGGCGAGCACAGCATTTACCCCAAGTTTTACTGACTCAGCTCGTGAGTTATTCAATAACTTTCATTGGCAGATGGGCGGCGACCACAGCGTTTACTACAACATGCACATGAGTGAGTTTCTACCAACGGCACTGGCGGCTCCAAACGAAGAGTACAAGCCTTTAGTCAAAAATATCGACCCACGACTCGCTGCACTGAAAGTTGATACTGAAAGCAAAGGTCAGTTGACAATGGATGAGTACTTGGCGGATGAACAGTTCCGCACCCAAGGCTTTATGTTGATTCACAAAGGGGAGATCGTTTACGAAGCTTACCCGGGTATGAAGCCGACAGATACGCACGTTTGGGCATCTACAGCAAAAACGACGGTTGGCACAGTGATCGCAATGTTAGTGGAAGAGGGCAAAGTCGACCCTGAAAAAGAGATCGCTGAGTATGTTTCTGAATTGAAAGGAACGAACTGGGATGGCATCACAGTACACCAAGTTCTGAACATGTCGACCGCGCTAGACAATGAAGAGACATTAGAGTCTATCTTGAACCCAGACTCTGATGTGGTGCGTTTCTTTGCGGCATCGTTTAACTCACCTCGTGCAAAAACGGGTGAAATGGAAACTTGGATGGAAGTGGCTCAAGGTGCACAGAAACTGGAAGGTGAAAAAGCCGGTGACCATTTCCGTTACGCATCTATCAACACCATGGTGCTGACTAAGTTAGTTGAAAACGTTGAGAACAAAACTTGGACTCAAGTATTCGAAGATCGTGTTTGGTCAAAAGTGCACGCACGTCAACCAATGCAATTCAACTTGACGCCAGATGGCATGGCGATCGCGGTTGGCTTGGTTTCATCAACGGTAGAAGACATGGCTCGCTGGGGAACACTATTTACACCTAGCTGGAAAGCGGTGGCTGATGAGCCAGTGGTGTCACAAGCTGTGATTGATCGTATCCGCAACGGCGGTGATCCAAAAGCATTCGTAGGTACTAGCAAAGAGAGCAGTTCACTGCACGCATACAACGAAAAAGCAGACTACAACGCATACCAATTTGATTTCATTTTCAATGACGGTGCAATGTCGAAAAGTGGCAACCTAGGCCAATTTATTTACATCGATCCTGCACGTGACTTTGTGGGTGTGATGTTCTCAACCAACCCATACCACTCAGGTTTTGGTGAGAATAAAGGCCCTGCACTAATGCGTTCGGCAGCAAAACTACTTGCTGACAAGTAATCTATTTATTACCTAACAGGATGTTCCAGGCTTCAAGGAGGAAGCAAACGACTTTCGAGAGATATAATGAAAAATTTTGCTCTATTAATCCCGTTGAGTTTAGGTCTAGCCCTTCCTGCACATGCCGATTCAGATTCCGAACGTGTTATCGATCCTGCTGATGTCACTAAAGTTTATACTCAAGCTGCATTGATGCTGAATGGTAGTTCAGATATCCAATTTCAAGGGCAAGTTTCTGGCGGTTTAGAAAACGGTCAGCAGTTTGCCCTACTGGCCGAAGGGACGTTTGTCGATGAAAGCAACACAGCGCTTCGCGATCCAGACAAATTCGGTACAGAGTACAGCAACTCTAGAATTCAGTACTTCCACGTCTTTGAAACGGGGACGAAAGCTACGCCTAAAGTGGGTCTTTCATTAGATTATATTAATACGCGCAACAGTATTAAAAATGACTTATTGTCGGTTGGCGGTGTTGTTGCGATTAATCCAGCTTATACCGGTGGATTCCTGGTATTTCCAAGAGCAGGACTGATGACTGGTAGTATGGAGATCCCTGGCGTCACTTCATCTAAAGATGATTTAACGGGATACTCGCTTGGTTTGATTACCGCGAAGCATCTCGGTGACTCTGGCGCTTATGTGTCTTTGGTTCCTGAGTGGCAAGATCTTTCTGGTGATGATATCGACATGCAAAACTTCTCATTTAAAACATCGTTAAATGTGCCGATGAACACTGCAAGAACTTGGTGGTTGAATACGCGCTATGACATTACCAAAGCGGATGTTGATGTGAAAGGTGTGCCAATGCCGAATGGTTGGCAAACCGAAGCTTGGGTTGGTGTGAGATACTACTTCTAGCGCTCTAGCCAGCTAATTTGGAAAGAACCTAAAAAAGCCAGTCAACGTGACTGGCTTTTGTCGTTAAGGTACCGCGTGAAGCGTTACTTATTTACTTATTTACTTATTTACTTATTTATTAGCAACGTTACCTAGCTTCAACCACGTATCGATAACCGTATCCGGGTTTAGTGAAACAGAGCTGATGCCTTGCTCCATTAACCACTCTGCTAGGTCGTCATGGTCAGATGGGCCTTGGCCACAAATACCCACGTATTTACCCGCTTTGGTTGCCGCATCGATCGCCATTTTCAGCATTGCTTTCACGGCTGGGTTACGCTCATCGAAGAGGTGTGCCACATCGCCTGAATCTCGGTCGAGGCCAAGTGTCAGTTGCGTCATGTCGTTTGAGCCGATAGAGAAGCCATCGAAGTACTTCAAGAACTCATCAGCCAAGATTGCGTTCGATGGTAGCTCACACATCATGATGACTTTCAGACCTTGGTCGCCACGGCGTAGGTCGAACTTAGCCAGAATGTCGATAACCGATGCTGCTTCGCTTGGCGTGCGAACGAATGGAATCATGATTTCAATGTTCTTAAGACCCATCTCGTTACGAACACGTTTGATCGCTTGAGTTTCTAGCTCGAAACAGTCTTCGAATACTGGTGAGATGTAACGAGATGCACCACGGAAGCCCAGCATTGGGTTCTCTTCATGTGGTTCAAACGTTTTACCGCCGACTAGGTTGCTGTACTCGTTCGACTTAAAGTCAGACATACGTACGATCACACGCTTAGGCCAGAATGCAGAAGCGATAGTCGCGATGCCTTCTGTTAATTTGCTTACGTAGAAATCGATAGGATCTTTGTAGCCACGAATACGTTCGTTGATTTCCGCTTTTAGCTCATCCGTTTGTGCATCGAAGTTAAGCAGCGCTTTAGGGTGAATACCGATCATCTTGTTGATGATGAATTCTAGACGAGCAAGGCCAACACCTTCGTTCGGGATTTGTGCAAAGTCGAAGGCACGATCTGGGTTACCCACGTTCATCATTACTTTGGTTGGTAGCATTGGTAGCTCATCAACCTCAGAACGTTTGATTTCAAAATCGAGTTCGCCGTTGTAAACGTAGCCTGTTTCGCCTTCTGAACATGACACTGTCACGGTATCGCCATCGTTTAGGCTGCTTGTTGCTGTACCACAACCAACAATCGCTGGGATACCAAGCTCGCGAGCAATGATCGCAGCGTGACAAGTACGGCCACCACGGTTAGTCACAATCGCAGACGCTTTCTTCATCACAGGTTCCCAGTCTGGGTCTGTCATGTCAGTTACCAGCACGTCGCCTTCTTGAACCAGTGACATTTGGTCTAGAGAATCAACCAAGCGAACAGGGCCAGAGCCGATACGCTGACCGATAGCGCGGCCTTCAACCAAGACATCCGCCTTATTGTTTAGCTCGTAACGCTCGATAACGTTTTGATCGCTTTGAGAACATACGGTTTCTGGGCGAGCCTGAACGATGTAAAGCTTGCCGTCGATGCCATCTTTCGCCCACTCAATGTCCATTGGACGTTGGTAGTGCTTCTCGATGATCATCGCTTGTTTTGCTAGCTCTTTGATCTCTTCATCGTTGAGTGAGAACTCGTTACGCTCTTGAGTGTCGGTGTCGATGATATCGACTTGCTTGCCGATTTCTTGATTGGTCGAGTAGATCATCTTGATCAACTTAGAACCAAACGTCTTTTTAACGATTGGGTAGTGACCCGCTTCTAACATTGGCTTGTGAACGTAGAACTCGTCTGGGTTCACTGCGCCCTGTACAACCATTTCACCCAAGCCCCAAGAAGAGGTGATGAATACCACTTGGTCGAAGCCAGACTCAGTATCAAGCGTGAACATCACACCTGAAGAGGCTTTGTCTGAGCGAACCATGCGCTGGATACCCGCAGACAATGAAATGCCACGGTGGTCAAAGCCTTGGTGTACACGGTAAGAGATAGCGCGGTCGTTAAACAGTGACGCGTAAACGTGCTTGGTTGCTTCGAGTACCGCGTCGATGCCTTTCACGTTAAGGAAGGTTTCTTGCTGGCCTGCGAATGAAGCATCTGGAAGGTCTTCTGCGGTTGCAGATGATCGCACAGCTACAGACAATTCTTCGTTGTCTTCGATTAGCTCGCGGTAGTTATCACGGATGTCTTGCTCTAGTGATTCTGGGAAGGGTGCGTCTAGAACCCATTGTCGAATCGTTGCACCTGTCTTACGCAGTGCGTCAACGTCTTCAACATCAAGTTCATCAAGTAGTTGGTGGATGCGCTCATCAAGACCTTTGTAGTCAAGAAAGTCGTTAAACGCATAAGAGGTGGTAGCAAAACCATTAGGTACAGAAACACCAGCATTGGACAGGTTAGAAACCATCTCGCCCAGTGAGGCGTTCTTACCGCCGACTTTGTCGACATCTTCCATGGATAGGCCATTGAACCATAGGGTATTATTTTGCATTTATTTCTCCAGAAACATAGCAAGCATTGTAGGGATTTAAAGGCAAACGATTACGTGTCAGTTTAAAAAAATGTAAATTATTTTCTAAAGCTGTGGGGGACGTAATAGTCAGCAGGGTTTTATTATCTATATTATGGTTACCATCCTACTCAAAATAATTTTAAACATTAAATAAAAAATGCAAATTGATATTCAAAGTCGTGATGTATTCTATGTTTCTGATGGAACGGCCATAACATGTGAGACTTTAGGGCATGTTGTTCTAGGTCAATTCCCTTTTAAAGCCAATGAAAAAACCTTTCCGTTTGTGGAAAGTGAGGACAAACTTTCTGATTTATTAAAAGAGATTGAAATTTCGTATCGTGATACCGGATTAGAACCGCTAGTGTTCTTTTCGATTGTGATACCTGATATCAAAACCAAATTGCTAGAAGCGCCCGCGCACTGTTATGACGTGTTAGAGAGCATCGTGCAGAAAGTACAGGATGACATTCAGATGGCGCCTGTTCCTAAGTTGCAGCGCTCACGCAGTGTAAACAAGGACTCGGTGAAGTATTTCGACCGTATTGCTGCGATTGAGTACACGCTCGCGCATGATGATGGCATCACGCTAAAAGGGCTGGAAGAAGCCGACATCATCTTGTTGGGTGTTTCTCGAAGTGGCAAAACACCAACAAGTTTGTATATGGCGATGCAGTTTGGCTTACGCGTAGCAAACTACCCATTTATCCACGATGACTTGGCACGCTTAAAGCTGTTGCCAGAGTTTGAGATTTACCGACATAAGCTGTTTGGTTTGACCATTGATGCAGAAAGGCTCACTGAAATTCGTGAGAACCGCTTAGCAGGCAGCGAATACGCCAGTGACTCACAATGTTTGTATGAATTGCAAACGGTAGAGGCGATGTTCCGTCGAGAAGCGATACCTTACATCAACACCTCTTCACTATCGGTTGAAGAAATTTCGACACGAATCTTGGAGCGAACAGGTTTGAGAAGGCGTCTGCTGTAAGACAAAGCCTTAGAGAAATAGAATGGCCAGATAAAAGAAAATCGAAGCTCGCAGTTTACACCTGAGAGCTTCGATTTTTTGTTTGTGCTCGTTGTAGTCGCTTGCGAGTCAGAGCTTGTTTTCTTAATCAGAGCTTGCTTTCTTAATCGAGATAGCTTTCTAGCGAAGTAAAGACAGCTTTAGCGTTTCGCTTTTCTTTTCTAACCAGCGTTCAAGTGCTGGTGGCCAACTGATGCTTGGTTCTACGCAAAAGCCACGAAGCATCGAGAAATACACCGCTTGATCGATTAGAGGCAGTGATGACTCACCATTCTCTAGATCCAGTAAGAGTTCGGCATCTTTCAGTAATGGGTTAATCAGTTGAACGAACTGAGGCGTCTTTTCTAACAGTTCTTCAAAGTTAAAACCTTCGGTCTCTTTACTGGCACGCCAAGCTTCTTTGGCTCCAGAAGAGCGATATTCAGCCAAGTCGAGGTTCCACCAACGTGGGCGTCCAATCTGTTGAGTAAGAGGGAATGCGCGAGTTTGGAACACAGTCACTTGCTCAGATGGCACACGCTGCTCATCGCTTGATTTCAAGTCCATTAAGTACGCGATGATATCTAGGCTCTCTGCCATGATAGAGCCATCGTCTTTTTGTAAGACGGGCACCATCTTTTTACCGATCAGATCGATAAGGGTTTGGGCATCATCATAATCGACAGAAACAAGCTCAATGTTCAAGCCTAGCGATTGAGCAATGTAGGAGACTCTTGCACAGAAAGGGCAGTGGCCGTAAATGTAAAGCTTCATAGCTTCCCTCATTCGGGTCTTTCTTAGTATAAGATGATGCTAATGTACCAGAAACTTTCGCAGACAATAAGCCTTTGTTAACAAGAACTATTCACTGCGATTAAGTGCTCGGGGATATCAAGAGAACGATGAGAATAAGCACTTAGTGTAGAAACTCGTTGCCTAATTCTATTGTCAGTTGAGTGCGGTTTTATTGTAACGAGTAAGCGAATGAGAAAGCTAGTGGGTAAATTACAGGCATAAAAAAGGCTCTGGCTGCTTACTCTAATGCAGAAGAGTGAAGTCAGCCAAAGCCTCAATTTTGTTACCTTTAGTAGAGTGACTACTAAAAGGGCAGAGTGGTTAAACTATGCTTTTTTAAGATCTTGCGCTGGGTAAGTAAGCGTCATTGCGCCTTCTACCGTTGTAACGTGAACGTAGCCGCCACCAGCACTTAGGCCAGTTACTACCATTTCACCTAGTTCAACACCTTTTGTTGCTACAACGCGATCATCAACTGAAAACACTTTACACACCTTCAATAAATTAAATAAATACGATAGATATCGAACGCGGATTTAAACAGATGGGACCTCAATCAACTAATCCGGTTATTTGTCGTAAAGATTAAATTCAGTTATGTATAAATAATTATGTATTAAAAATCAGTTTGTTAACTTACGCTGTGACGTTATTTATCCGCTGGATACACTACACCAACTTGTTGGCGCATCTCTGTAATTAACTTCGTAACCGTTAAAGCGCGCAGTTGGGCCTGCGCTTGTGTTGCGTTGTCGCCAGCAATGCAGCTAGCAAAGGCCTGCGCTTCGTAACTCATGGAGTTTTCGCTTTGTGCTTGAGTAAGGTTTTCTACCGTGCCATCGCGGTAGCGGATCTTAACGTCAGTACATTCAGCGATGTGATCGATGATGATCGCCCCTAATTCACCTTGGATCTCGCTTGGCGCATAAGAGTCGCTGACTTTGGAGTGCGCAAGGGTCACATCAAACTCAGGGTATTGGAAGATCGCACAGCCATGAGCATCGACACCTGAATCAAGTAGCTTTGCAGAAGCCTGTGCGTTTTCAGGTTTGCCAAATAGCGCGACTGTCGCGGCAACACAGTAAAAGCCAATATCGACCAATGAGCCGTTAGAAAAAGCTGGGTTGAAGGTATTTGGGTTCTCGCCGTTTAGGTATTTTTGGTAGCGCGATGAATACTGGCAGTAGTTGATGTGTGCTTTATGTACCTTGCCAATCTTTTCTAACCCAAGTTGAACTTGCTTAAAGTTCGGTAGGAATTGAGATTTATACGCCTCAAACAGCACCACACCGTTTTTCTCAGCGACTTCGAACATGCGTGTTGCTTCATCAATATTTGATGCAATCGGCTTTTCACAGATAACATGCTTGCCGTGTTCCATCATGAAGATAGATTGCTCGCAATGCAGTGAGTTAGGGGAAGCGATGTACACGGCTTCTACAGTGTTGTCATTGGCCAATGCGTCGAGTGAGTCATACGTGGTTTCAACGTCAAATTCTTGGGCGAACTGTGCCGCGCTGTCTAGATTTCGAGAGTAAACCGCAGCAAGTTGCATCGATTGAGATTCGTGCGCAGCTTGAACAAACTTTTGTGTAATCCAATTGGTTCCAATTACAGCAAACTTAATCATATAGGTATCCAGTCGTTAGTCGTCGTTAGTATATTGATTCTGCAGAGATAGTAGCACTCAACGGCTGGCAATGTGCCTGAGATTTACGGAACAATTTCCCTAAACATAGTGCCTAATATTAATGTTCAGCCTTCACAGAGCGTCTGAGTTGACCAGTGTAACGGTGCACAACTAAGCCATTTTTGCTAAGGTGTTATTGAATTCAAACAAGGTGATGATATGCAAATCCGGACGGCCAAGGTAACTGATATTAACGCGATCTTAGCGCTCTCTGAGCAGATAAACCGTCAACATCATCTTGGTGCGCCTATGGTATTTGCACCAGCGTCACAAGGCTTGGCCGACAGTGAAGAGTATTGGTTAGGTTTGATGCTTGACCCACTTGGCGCTTTCTTGGTTGCAGTAGACGACAAGCAAGTCGTTGGCTTTTTAGCGGGTAAGGTAACGCAGAACAAAGGCGTCAGTTTTATTCAGCCGCACAAGGTGGCAAGGGTCAATACGATTGTGGTGAACGATCAGGTTCAGAGCAAAGGTGCTGGTCGAGCGTTAATGAAGTCTTTTAATCAATGGGCGCAGGCGAGAGGAGCGATAGAACTTAGGTTGGAGGTAATGGAGTTTAACCAACAAGCTCAGGGTTTCTATGAGTCGTTAGGAATGGAAACTCAGTCACGAACCATGTCCATGCGTTTTGAGGAGATCTAAAGGTGCGTCTGTTTCTGCCTTTATCACTGTGTTTACTGTTTGTGGCTTCGAACGCGAATGCTGAGCAAGTCGTGGTCGAGAAAATAGTCTCTGACGCGACCGCTATCGAAACCATCGTATTCGAGTCTGCACCGGCTCATTCTCAACGTGTCTCAACGTCTTCATCTAACTCAACCTCTTCCACGAGCTCAAACTCCGAGCATGTGATTATTGTGGATGATGTTCTTAACAGTAGCCCTGATGAAAAGGTAGCTCAGCTTTCTCAAGGGTCATCAAAACGTCCACCTCAAAGTTCCTCTCGACAGTTTTACAACGTACCGGATAGCGCATCTGAGATAGATTCGCTGTCGCAAGTGGTTACGTTAGTTAAAGTCGATAAATCGAAACGTAGGATGTATCTGCTAAAAGGTGAAGAGGTGATTCAGGAGTTTCGTATTGCGCTAGGCAAACAACCGAAAGGGCATAAACGCTTTGAAGGGGACAACCGAACGCCGGAAGGGGAATACCAGCTCGATTATGTGATGGAAGAGTCGGACTTTTATCGCTCAGTACATATTAATTATCCGCAACCTTCGGATATGCAATGGGCAGAGCAAAATGATGTAGATCCTGGAGGAAACATCAAAATCCATGGCATCAAAAACGGCGAGCGTCGTTCGCCGAGCTTTATTCAAAGTTTTGATTGGACGGATGGCTGTATCGCGTTAACCAATCAAGATATGGATGAGTTTCTCCAACTTGTAAAAATGGGTACCCCTATCCATATCGAATGGTAGTCATTGGTACCCAGTTTTCTTAATCACTTTCCGCAGTCAATTAGCGCAATCAATTCGCGAAACCAATTCGTAAAAGCAACGTCCAAAATTAAACGCTAAAGCCGTTACAGTAAGACTCGACCTGCACTGAATATTGCAATCACAATCAGCAATGCAATGGTGACTGGCTTAAACTTCGCTCCACCAAATCTTTCGAACAGTTTAGAACCCACATAACCGCCAAGCATGCTGCTTGGTAGAAGCGCGAGAGTCAGCCAAACTACATCGCGGTCGACTAACCCAGCGATAGATGCCGAAACAAATGCAGTGGAATCCGCCAAGACAAAGAAGGCTATCAGTCCGGCTCTAGCAATGTGCGGAGCGACTGGGCTTGCCAATGCATGAGTGCCAATTGGAGGTCCTGACATCGAAGCCGCGCCGTTCATTACACCTGCAAGGCTGCCTAGAATATAGGGAGCAAATCTAGGTTCGCTTTTGTACTGGAAGCCTTTATAGATCATAAGTGCAGACGCAAAAATGAAGGCACTGATGATCAAGATGATCGTGTCTTGGCTAACGGATTTAAGCAGAAGTAAGCCGACTGGTGTGAAGGCAAAACAAGGGATAAATACCTTTAAAACCCAGCGCCAGTTAACATGCTTTCGAACTTTAGGCAGTAATTGAACATTGCCTAGGAGATCGATCAACATGAAGACGGGAACCAGTTCGATAACAGGCTCGAATAACGCACTTAATGGCAATGCCACTAAGGTGAAACCGAAACCTGAGAAGCCACGAACAATAGCGGCGAAAATGAAGATTGCACCCAAAATTGGGAAGGTTGGACTAAAAATGAGATCCATAAATTAAGTAACCAATGAAGCCGTCTAAATAGAGCGAGCTAATGAAACCAAGTGAGTAGCGGAATGTACTCCTACTCACTTGTGTTTGCTACCTAATTTTAAGGTTTCCCGAGAGTTAATTTTAAAGTCTCTCGGGGTTGTTTTTGCGGTATTTGCTTGGTCAATTTATAGAGGTAAATTGATTTGGAAAATCAGTGAATACGGCATCTACTTCTGAGATGAATTTGAAGTGAGACGGATCGTTTACTGTGTAGCACCATGTTTGGATGTTTGCTTCACTGAGTGTATCAAGATCGCTCTGATTCACATGCTCGTAGTTCATGTGACAGCTGAACGCTTTAACCTCGTCAATCAACATCAAGTCGGCTTGAGTCAGTTGCTCTGTGATCAGACCTACGCGGTATCTCGGCAGGTGACGAGCCATTTCAGAAACGACTTGATGGCTGAAACTTGAAAGCAGAACTCTGTCGGTGTCTAGATTTGAACGAATCAACTCGGTATGCAGCAAATCAACGACATGAGGCGCTTGATGTCGACTGTCGACTTTGATCTCTAAATTCACGCTGAGATCATGCTGTTCAGCAAGCGCGAGCAACTCTTCCAACGTTAATATTCTTTCACCTGCGAACTGCTCAGACTTCCAACTGCCAAAATCAAGCTGACGCAGTTCTGCAAGGGTGTGTTCGTCTACACGCCCCTTGCCATCGCTGCAGCGCTCAAGGGTGTGGTCGTGACAAACCACAAGTTGATCATCCTGAGTTGGCTGAATATCTACTTCAATCCATTTCAAGCCGAGTTTAGCGGCTTGTTCAATGCTTGCTTTGGTATTTTCTGGGTGAGTACCTGCTACACCCCGATGACCTACGATGATAGACGACATAATTAATCCTTCTTGAATGCGCATCGTAAATATTTATTAAATATCAGTTTTCCCGAATACGCCAGAGTAATTGCTGGGCAAGAGTCTCTACACAGGATTCGGCTCATAAAAGTGATATTTTCCTCTTAGTACTTTCCTAGCAGTACTAAGAGGAAAAGCCTCTCGAGTGGAGAGGCTTTGGATGAGATGAGGCTTTGACCCGAACCTCGCTTTAGTGTGCGATATCGAGTTGGTTGTCTTTCACGCCGTTGATACGGAACCAACCTGCGATACTGAATCGTTCTGTGTTGGTTGGCAGAACCTCGTGTGGGAACTGTTCAGATAAGAACACAAATAAGCGGCCTGACTTTGGTGGAATGGTCGCGATGTGGTTGTCTTTTAGGTCGTAAACCACAAGTTCACCAGCGTCTTCTTCTGTCCACTCATCATTCATATAGAACACAGTGGTCAGGCGGCGGTTTTCATTGCCCTTGAAACAGTCTAAGTGCTTCTGGTAGAAGTCGCCTTTTTCGTATTTAGCAAAGTGCGCTTCGTACTCGAACAGACCCAAAAAGAACGCTTGGTTTGCCGCTAAACGAATTTGTTCCATTTTGTCTAGGAACAGAGATGCTGGCTGACCCATATCGCGGCGCACCCATTGAATCTTGTCACTACGAATGGTCGACTCTCGCGTTACTTCATCGTTACGGCCAATCCTAGCCTTTTTCCAGTTCTCTGGAATGCAATCCCTCAATGCCACCACTTCTTCATGAGTTAAGAAGTCATCCCAAACAAAGTAGCCTTGGGTAGAAAGAGCATCGATTAGTTGGTTCATGTATAGCACTCAGACAATAAATTAGAGGCGCATATATAGTCCTAATAACTTAGGTCAACAAATCACGTATTTTGTCGTCACGATAAAAGAGCGGAAGAGCATGGTACTTTGATGTGATTTTATAGTTAACAAATTTGTTACAAATAAATGTGAGTTTGCTATGGTGTAGGTCTGACCAGTTGAATTATCACAAGGAGTGGGTTTGCAGCTGCATACCATTAAAGGCTATATCCAAGACATGTATCTCGTAGAGTACCCAGATAGGTTGCTGTTACTTGATGGTGCGTGCCGTGCGGATATTCCTCATCTTAGGGCTTTCATTGAAGATGAGCTTGGCCGTGAATTTAGCGACCTACATACTGTGGTTGTTACACACATGCATCCGGACCACGCAGGGGCAGCGCATACGCTCAGAAAGCTGACTAATTGTCATTTGGTGGCAGCAAACAGAGACAAAGATTGGTATCACGGCATCGATGGCATTTTGATGCACCTGACCGACTTAGCGCTTGCTAGGTGGATGGCGAACCGCTTAGGCAAGCCTAAAGCAAACCTATGGTATTCAAGAAAGTTAAAGCCGGACTACAAGCTGTCTGATGGGGATAGTATTCCAGGGTTTGATGATTGGTTGGTTCTTGAAACACCGGGCCATACCGACCGTGATCTCTCGGTCTATTGCCCATCACACAGCGTGGCTTATGTTGCCGATTTAATGGTCGAGGTTAAGAAGAAGCTGATTCCGCCGTTTCCTATCTTTCACCCTAATAAGTATCGAGCGTCTGTATCGCGCATTTATGACATGCAGCTCGATACCTTGCTGGTGGCGCATGGTGGGCAAGTCGATTTCAGTCAGAAGGCTTTTGAACACCTGCTGATGAGTGCCCCAAGAAGGCCTGTTACACATTGGCGAGTGACGAAAATCAAAACCAAGAAATTACTTTTATCGATTGGGCGATTTGGTTTTCAATCTCATGGTAAATCGAAGAAATAGATCAGAAGTCTGAATGCAAAGTCGTGTATTCAGAGCTGAAAGTAGAAATAGAAAAATAGATAGCAATAAGGCCAGTCATGAGACTGGCCTTATATCGTTGTGAGTAGCTTTAGTTATAACCTGTGGAGCGGTTACGATGACTCGGATTAGTGAGTCAGCAGGAATTCACCCGCAGGGTCAACAATCACTTTGTCACTCATGCCTTGACGTCCAAGCAACATCATGTAAGTCATGTCTTGACGGTTGCTTAGCGTGATATCGATCGGCCATTGTTGGCCACCGATTCTTAGCATGGTTTCAATCACGCAACGGTGTTCAACTTCGCCGTTAGATGATTTAATTTTCTTACTTGTTTTCAGTTTCGCCTTGCAGCGCACCGTCTCTTCTAGGTGATAAACGTCTGGGTGAAGGTCGAACTCTACGAATTTCTCACCATTTGATTTAACACATAGTAGATTGTCTACGTGTAGAGAAGAGGTTTTAGCCCCTGTATCAACACGTGTATGTAGTCCAGTTATCCCTAACTCTGGTAAGCAAAGTGCTTCGGTATTCCCTATGATCATTTTATTGTTCATTTTCTTTCCAATCATGAGTTATCGGTATTCAATCAGCCCTTGCCACGAGTACGGTTAGCGTTTGGTTTTGCATTCTTCTCGATGAATTCGAAAATCATGTCTGCTACATCTTTACCCGTTGCTTTCTCGATGCCTTCTAGGCCTGGAGAAGAGTTTACTTCCATTACTACTGGGCCGTTCTTAGATTGTAGGATATCTACACCACATAGGTTTAATCCCATGATTTTCGCTGCATTGATTGCTGTTGCGCGCTCTTCTTTGGTTAGTTTAACCAGCTGAGCAGTGCCGCCACGGTGCAGGTTAGAGCGGAATTCACCTTCACCAGCTTGACGCTTCATTGCAGCAATTACTTTGTTGCCAACAACAAAACAACGGATGTCTGCGCCATTTGCTTCTTCAATGAACTCTTGAACCAAGATGTTCGCTTTTAGGCCCATGAACGCTTCGATAACGCTTTCTGCTGCTTTGTTTGTTTCTGCTAGTACAACGCCGATACCTTGAGTGCCTTCAAGAAGCTTGATCACAAGTGGCGCGCCGCCTACGTTTTTGATCAGGTCTTGAATCTTGTCTGGGCGGCTAGCGAAACCTGTTTTTGGTAAGCCAATACCTTTACGAGACAACAGTTGTAGTGAGCGCAGTTTGTCGCGAGAGCGACTGATTGCTACTGACTCATTGATACAAAAAGTGCCCATCATTTCAAATTGGCGAACAACCGCAGTTCCGTAAAAGGTAATGGAAGCGCCAATACGTGGAATAACAGCATCGTATTGAGGTAGCTCTTCACCCATGTAGCGAATCTTCGGATTGTTACTCGCGATATCTATATCACAGTGCAACGTGTCGATAACATCGACCTGATGACCACGTGCTTCTCCAGCCTGCTTTAGACGAGCGGTAGAGTATAGATTTTCGTTGCGAGAAAGAATTGCGATACGCATGGCGTTTCCTTAGTTAATACCTGATTGGTAACTGCAAATAAATTAGTTGTTAGCTGAGCTTTCAGTTTTTTCTGAGGCTCCTTGCTTGCTTCGGGGCGAACCTTAAGGCTTTTCGTTCAACTAAGAAAACGAATTAAATTTGTCGAGTCGACAACGGAAATTTATCGATTGTGTGAGCTATTGGTACAGCAGGCTTGAGAGGGGAATTGGAATGGAAAAGCGAGTTGAGACCTAACTCATATTGGGGGTAGGAGCATATTAGGTTGTACCCAACTCGCGTTTACTCGGTGCTAAAAAGTGTACTAATAACGCCAGTTACATAGATCTAAAAGTGTTCGTAGTGCTTCTCTTTCGAGCTTACTGCAGGTGCTTTTTAGCTTGTTAAGATAGTATTTTCTCATGGTCATTACTCTCTCTGGTTAGGCTTTATTTACAACCTATGGTTTGTTGCTGACCGTTCATTATGGATAATTAAGAGGAACTAAAAAACAGATGGTATTTTTATTGGTTGTTCCTGTTTTGGTCGCATTACACTACTTTTTGATGAATGTGTTTTATAATGAGCTTAATTAGGAAGAGCTATCTTTAAAAGGTTCACTATTTGTCTGATCTAAACATGATGCGTTACTACACGCGGCTAGAATCGTTCGAGCCAAACATTTCTCATTCAGTCACCCTAGCCGAAGTAGCGGATATGCTGTTTACAAGCTTGCGTCACGCTCGAACTTTACTTGGTAAGATGCATCAAGCTGAATGGGTGGTGTGGGAGCCAAAAGTTGGCAGGAATCAACGCTCTAACTTAACACTGCGTTTTAGCAATTCAGAGTTGGCGCAGCATGTTGCAATTAAACTGATAGAGCAGGGCAAGTACGAAAAAGCACTTTCCATATTGGATAATGACCGCGCTGTGTTTGGTTCTTTACTGCAAGAAACTTCCGGCGCAACCATGCGTGAAGGGCTGCTGCACGTTCAATTAACCTATAAGCGTAAGTTTGAGGATTTGTTTCCGCACCATATACACCGCAGTAGCGAACGATTTTTGATCAGACAGGTGTTTAGCTGCCTAGTGACGTGTAATGGTAAAGGTGAGTTAAAGCCTGAACTAGCTCACCATTGGGAATATGACACTGAGCAACTGGTTTGGACTTTCTATCTGCGCCCCGGTCTGACATTTCATGATGGTCAGCCAGTTGATGCCAAGCAGCTGGTTGCTTTGTTTACTGCTTTACAAGCTCTGCCTTTCTATCAAGCTGAGTTAGATCATGTTTCTTCCATCTACAGTGAACAGCCATTGAGGATCAGCTTTCAACTCACCAAAGCAGACACCGGGTTCGCGGGCTTATTGGCTGGCGTTAAGTATTCGATTCAACCTGCTGCGCAAGTCACACGAGAGCCATCGCCATTAAATTCGGTCTCTCATGCTGTGATTGGAACCGGCCCCTTCAAAGTGGTTGAGACCAATAATGAACGAATCAAGCTTGCCGCATTTGAACACTATTATGGTTGCCGCTCGTTAACCGATGAGGTGACTATCTGGCAGTTTGAGGAATCAATGACGGGCACTGCTCGTTTCGATGACAGCCAAATGCACGTATCGCCTTATGGAAATTCTTCTTGTTTCCATCAATTAGGGAAAAGCGATGCGGAACTTGTTTCAGCAGACACAGACGGCCTTCGTAGCCGAGTCGAGGATGGATGCTTGTTTATCCTGTTCAATCAGAACTCAGCGGCTAACCCACTAAATAATGAGCAGCGCAAATACCTTTCACAACTGACCAACCCACAAGCGATTTTGTCACAGTTGGAACATAACAAGGGTCTGTTTAGTGTCTCTTTAGCTCAAAATATACTGCCAAGTTGGCAGAAGCTGTATCGAACGCCTTCCAGAGAGAGCGAGTTGCCTAAGAAATTGAGCATTGCGGTATATAACTACTATGCCCTTTATCGGTGTGCCATTTCCGTGTCGGACATCCTTAAACGACATGGAGTGGAAGTTGAAGTGAACACCTATAGCTTTCGAGAGTTGGCGCTGCTTTCTCAGCGGGGCGATTTAAAAGAAGATTTGGTATTGTGTAACCTGAATCTCGATGATAATGCGCCATCTTCGCTGTTCTCGTGGTTGATGAATGACCCTGTATTGCATTCCGCGCTCGGAGAGATGAACAGTGATTGGCTTAAACAGCGCTTAGATCATCACAAAGCCTCAGTTGAACTGCCGAATTACTTGGCAGAGTTGGAGCCTGTTGCATCGACGTTGATTTCTGATTATTGGCTAGTGCCTATGTTCCATCACCTACAAACCGTGCGTTTTCAAGGCATTTTGAAAAACGTGGCCATTACCAACTGGGGATGGCCAGATTTCAAGAATGTATGGTCTGCTGATTAACCTTTCTTACTAGCTAAATAGCTAAGTTAACTCGTTGCCAAAATTGGTTTTTCCAAAATCGACTTTGACACGCTTACGTCTAGATAAATTAAAAATTACACTCGGTGGTTTACTTTTTGGTTTTGGCATATAAACTAGTCGGTGTAGTTTATGTGTTGGGTCTATCCCAACGGTTAAAGAGATACCAATGAAAAAATATCTATTACCGATTTTAGGAGTACTTGCCGTGGTCGCTATCGTAAGCACAGGTTCACAATCAAACGACAATCTAGATAAGCTTCCAAAGAAGTTTGCTAACAGTGAGTTGGAATACAAATCGGGTATGTCTGATATTTTTTCAATCTTGAAAGCATATGTGACTGTGGAAAGAAACGAGCCAGTGCCGCGCGCTGCATTGCCTTTGATTCCAATGACAGCTGAGCAATTGATCGAAGAACAAGACGACGTTGCTTACCGCTTAGGTCACTCAAGCGTGATGATGAAGCTGGATGGCAAGTTAGTGATGACTGACCCTGTGTTCAGTGATCGTGCATCACCGGTGCAATGGATGGGACCAAAGCGTTTTCATCCGACACCAATCACACTGCAAGACCTACCCGATATTGATGTGGTAGTGATCAGCCATGATCACTACGACCATTTAGACAAAGGTGCCGTGAAGGTATTAGCCGACAAAGTAGGGACGTTCTTAGTGCCATTAAGAGTGGGCGCACTGTTGGAAAAGTGGGGCGTGGATAAAGAGAAGATCATCGAATTGAACTGGTGGGAATCGGCAACGGCCTCAGACATTGAGTTCACGTTGACACCGACACAGCATTTCTCTGGTCGTGGCTTGCTTGATCGTGACCAAACACTGTGGGGCAGTTGGGTTATTAACGCTTCAGACAAGAAAGTCTTCTTTAGCGGTGATTCTGGTTACTTCAATGGCTTTAAAGAGATTGGCGACCGTTTTGGGCCGTTTGATTTAACCATGGTTGAAACGGGTGCGTATAACTCACTTTGGGCGGATATTCATATGTTCCCAGAACAGAGTGTTCAGGCACACATTGATCTGCAAGGTAAGGTGATGATGCCAATCCACAACAGTACCTTCGACCTTTCTATGCATGATTGGCAAGACCCAATGGAACAAGCACTGGCGATAAGCAAAGAGCGAGATGTACAAATGGTAAGCCCGGTGATGGGTGAACGTTTGGTGATCTCAGAGCCTGTACCTGTTCAGGCATGGTGGAAACTAGCATCGAATTAGAGCTGTCATCCAAATAGACATAGCTAAACCACTAAGCTGTACAACCCAACTTATACACGAAACGCCACCGATCTTACGATTCGGTGGCGTTTTTTCGTTTTATTTTTAAGATCAGCTTTCTAAGTTCTGCGCCATTTTCTTCGCAATTTTTCTGAATTGTTCTAACTCGTCTTCGGCCATGCCTTTGGTCATTCTCTTCAGCATGTCTCGATCGATATCCGAGACCTTACTCATGATCTCTTGACCCTTATCAGTCAGAACCAATAACTGGCTGCGCTTGTCTTCCGGGTTCGGAGACTTCTTCACAAGTTCCTGATTGATCAAGGCATTAATGAGCCGAGTGACCTGTGCTTTATCACGATCTAGGAAGTGTGCGATATCGATAGCGGTACATGGAGACTTCTTAGTAATGATCTTCATGACACGAATGTTCATAGGTGCGATCTCTGAGTCTAAGATCTCAATCTGTTCGCTCATTTGACGTTTCAAAGAGTGCACTAGACGAAAGATTGATTCTAGCGATGTGTTATCAGACATAAACTATCCTTAGAAATATAGTTGACATTATCAACTACTGTATTTATAGTTGACATTATCAACTTAATTGTTCGTAAATTCAAGACAGGAAATAGATATGACGATTCAAGCAACTCTAACGCCAACTCTTCCTGAGCAAAAAGGCACACCGGTTTTATACAAAGTTTTGGTCATGATGAGCTTAATGCTGACGATTGGCGGCAGTTTAACGGCTGTGATGACTTACATGAATGTCGGATTCGGCGAGGAATTTATTGGCAACTGGCTTTCTTCGTTAGCCCTTGTTGTCGTGATCATGATGCCAATGGGCGCGGTGATGATGGCTTTAGTCACCAAAGCCGTTGCTAGAGTGTTCACAACTTATAGCGAGAAAGTTCGCAACCTGATTGTAGGACTGATCATGGCATTCATAATGGAGTCCATGATGGCATTTGTAACAGCGGCAAATAATATTGGATTTTCGGATACATCGGCGTTTACCAGTGGATGGTTTAATGGATTTATTGCCGCGCTTCCTATTGGCCTTACGATCATGGTCGTAATGTCGATGACGGTTAAACCTAAGCTAGAACGATTCATGAAGAGCTAGCCAAAACATTTCACAGCATTGTAGGAGATCCACATGAAAGCATTTACAGGCAAACACAATAACTACCGCATCACTATTGAAGAAGTGAGCGTTAAAGAAGACCGCGAACTTCAAACCATGCAGTTTGAAATTGAAGACAGAGAAAACATGTTCGCGGTTGTTGAGAAGATCAAACAAGACAGCGGCTTAGATGAGCAATCAGCAGCACGACTGGGTGTGGGTATCCGCTTACTTGGTCCATTGATGATGCAAGATAGAAAACATCCTCTGTTTGTTAATTTTATGCCTCACTTCAGAGACTTCATGCAAAACCTTAAGAAGACCTTGAAAGGGCAGTAAAGCCTAATCATCAGTAACACATCGAAAAGCCAGTAACGAACTTACTGGCTTTTGTTGTCTTTAAATCAAAATAATTTCAGTTGTCTGCGTCTAGAATATGCGAAAATTGATGGCTGAATTTGCGGTGTTGCACCGTTGTTTAATTGTCTATTCAAGCTTCAAGAAATCCGATATTATACAGGTCATAAAACTAAAGGTGGTATTATATGACAAATGTATTTAAACAAGCAGCTGAAGAACTGTTGAGTCGTCGTGTTGCTGGCACCAAAGCACCAAGATTGGACGAACAGTACCGTCCGAATAACTTGGAAGATGCGCTAAAGATCCAATCTTCAATGATCGATTTGAAAAGCGATAAAGTCGGCGGTTGGAAGTGCTTACTTCCTCTGGCTGAAGACAAGTTTGTTGTTGCGCCAATCTTCTCGGGCAGCGTTCAACAAGGCGAAGTTTGTGAACTGTTTGCTGACAACGGTGTAGTACGCGTTGAGCCTGAAATCGCATTTACGCTTGCTAAGAGCCTGCCTGCAAGCCAAGAAGGCTACAGCGAAGAGCAAATCAACGAAGCGATTGGTTCTTGCCACATGGCACTTGAGTTAATGCAGTCTCGTTTTGCGGATGACAGCGGCGCTGAGTTCTATGAAAAGCTGGCCGATGGCCTAGTAAACCAAGGTCTATTTATTGGCTCTGAGATTGATCGCGAAAAAGCGTTCACTTCTGCAGAGATCAGTATTGAAGTGACTCAAGGCGAGCAAGTTCAAGCATTCGACGGTAAGCACCCGAATACACTGCCACCAAGCCCAATTTACTGGCTGATTAACTACATGACACGTCGTGGTGTTGATTTCCAAGCGGGTGAAGCCATTATCACGGGCTCTTACTGCGGTATCGTGGAAATGGAATTCGATAAACCAACGACCTTCCACTACGAAGGCATTGGTGAATACCAAGTAACGTTCAAGCAGAAACGCTAACTTCTAGCGGCGCACTATCTGTTATCGAAGGCTGTTTACTGATGAGTAAATAGCCTTTTTTATGGTTCATCGCGGCTTTCCGGGGAAAGCCGCTTTTATCTTCAAGAAGAAGTAGTCG